>NZ_CAIWNH010000113.1 GCF_903913935.1 uncultured Mucilaginibacter sp. | reverse complement strand
TATCACTACATATCGCCGGAAAGGGATGTGTAAATGTTTTAACCGTACACGGCCATTTGCAATCTTGCAAATTCCAATAGTTGGTTGCCGGAACAACATTCCGAAGCCTTTTAAAAATGAATGGATCATCTTTAACCCACTGCTCAAATTCATCAGGCTGCACCTGCCCCATTGTTTTTCTATCAATGACCGCCACGCCAAGTTCATTCAATTGATGAAGGCTGGTCGTCGAATTTAAAATGTCCCGCTGCGAGGGCACCCGCCAGAACAATTCTCCGGCGAAATAATTTAACCAAATCACATCTTCGTTGTTCAGACCGAAACCCTGGTCAACCGCTTTAATCTTGTTAAGGATGCGAGCGAACCGAGATTCATTTTCACTATAGATCTTCTCCAAATAATCATCTGCCCAACCATCAGCTGGAGCGAAGTTGTCATCTGGTATGAAAAAGTGACTTGCGGGCGAAAAAAACTTGCCGCCACCTTTGAACCGCTCATCTGCGACTTTATAAATCAGAAACTTTCCCTGGTCGTTAGTAAAACCCTTGAGGTAAAATTCCGGAATATAGTGATGCTTTGCCATTATCGATCAATAAATAAAATTAAAAAAGTGCGGGTATTCAGCAAAATCGATGTAGCTACATTTAACAGGCCTCACCGGCGCAGGTGAAATAATTAATTCAATTCATTCACTTAAAATAGACATTCCGTGAGGCTTGATCAGGTTGTTCCGGACGCTTTGGAGCACCGATTTATGTGGTTGAACGGACAGAATCGGACCCGTAGTCCACCCCTATCACAAATTTATCGCTAATCATATTGGTCTATAATACGTGTAATTAAAAAAAATCTCTACTATTATTCCTGATGATCTACTTCAAAAAAACCAAATCATTTATTGTACCTTGATACAATTAATTATTTAAGATCAAAAAGCAAAGCTGTTAATCCTTGTGCATACCAGCGTGCTATGTAATCATTAGGGTGTAGCGGATTTGCAATGCAATCCTTTGCCTTCTTTTTATGATAAATGACATCGCTTATTTCAGTCATGTTCAGGTTCACAGCTCCCAAAGTTTCCAGCTGCTTCAAAACGTGACTATAACCTACCATGTTAGTTAAATACCAGACTTTATTTTTATCGCTATCCAGCACATAGTCGGGATCAAATTTCATGTTCGATAATAATATAAACTCCACTTTAGGGCACTTGGCTTTTACCTTTTGCATGATGGTTTGTATATAGCCTTTGAACTGATCAGGCTTGTATCGCCAAAAATCGTTCATGCCAAAATCCAATATCACCAGGTCGGGTTTTAACGCGCTAATGTATTCATCGGCATACTGCGCACCCCAATCCACCACCGAACCGGGCAAACCCGCATTATAAAGCTGGATATCTTTGTAGCGGTAATCTTTTTTCAATTGCTCCGTAAATAGCGACACATAAGTAGGCATATACGGCGGCACATCATCATAACCGCTAACATCCATGCCCCTTGTAATACTCATGCCATAAGCGGCTATCTTTAACGGCTGTTTAGCCCTAAGTTTGGCAATTGTACGCGGCATCCTATTACCTTTATACTGAGGAATGGGACCGCTCCATTTATCATTGTGAATATAAGTAACCACCACCCACTGCGATTGTGTATTGTACCATGCCAGGTCGGTTTTCCTGTCGAACGAGGTATCAGCCTTAAAGGGCATTGATGAACCTTCTAATCTTTCAATTACATTGCCATCTACTTTATAATCAACACCGGATTTATAGGTAGTATATAGGTCAAATTTTTTGACTGATAATATTTTTGAGGGCATGTACAGCAGTTTGCCAATGGCAGGTTTACCGCCGGCCGAATAAAGCAATACGGTTTCATTGTAAACGGTATCGCCTTTCCAAAACGGGCGCATGTATTGATCAAGATTACAGGTTGGCGCGCGATACACTTTTGGGGCGCCAACGTTGTTTTGGATGTCGAAATCATCTACATAAACATTGCCTTTGTTTTGCGCATCGGTGGCTATGCCAATTTCCATGTAGGCGGTAAAGGGCGGGGCCAGCGTATAATTACCGGTTTGGTCGTAGGTTATCTTTTTGAGCGCGCCGCTTTTGTATTCCAGCAGTTGCTTGTGCTGCGCGTTAAAAAACCGGACGAATGAATATGCTTTGGTTAATGTATCGCTTACTTTAACATAGCCCGTAAATTGTATAACAGCCAGCGGAACAGTAGGCACATGCTGTGATAGCACCGCATATCCCGGCCCCATTTTAACGCAGCTTTTACCGTTGCGGGCGTTACTATTGTCAATGCTTATGTTTTTGCCGGATGTTTGCCAGCCGGAAAAACCATTCTCAAACCCTACATTGGTTTGGGCGTGTAAATTTGTTGCCAATAATGCCGATACAGCAACAACAGCTATAATTTTTCCGATGTTCATATTCTCACAGTTATTTAACCGGGTTATTGATCATTACCCCGCCATTGGTAACCTTTAGCGGCAGCCAGATATAGGTCGATTTTTCGAGATCAGTTTTATTCCATATATCGGCCATAAATAAAAAGCCTTTGCCTTTTATCCATTGTACATAAGTGCTTTGGGCGCTGAATGTACTGTCGGCACCAGGGCCTGTGCAGGGGTTACCATATTCTTTCCAGGTGCCAAGCATTTTATCGGCCACGGCATAAGTAGCCGCGTTTGGCGACCAGCCGGTGCACGATGAGCTTATCAAATAATATTTGCCATTGCTTTTAAATACAGCCGGTGCCTCGCGTCTGCGGTTTACCAGTGTAGGCACATGGGTTTTTGTCGGCGATAAATAATCATCGCTTAATAAACATATATCCATAGTATTATTATTGTCCGATGAAAATACAAGATAGGCTTTGCCGTCATCATCCTTAAATACGGTCATATCCCGTGCCATATTCCCGTTTGGCTTAACGCTTCGGATATATTTGTATGGCCCAACAGGGCTATCGCTCACCGCCACGCCCGCCTGCGAGTAGGAATAATCTTTTTTATCCACGTGCATCCACATTACAAATTTGCGGGTTTTGGCATTGTAGATCACTTTGGGGCGTTCGATCACCCTGCCTGTATCAAGGTCGCCATCAGGTTGGCCTTTTACGGGCGACAGCGCTACACCTTCATATTTCCAGTGCTGAAAATCTTTTGATGAGTAGCATGAAACGCCGCCTGCGGGTACGCGGTAATCCTCCCAGTCCTGGTTAGGCACGCGCCAGGTATTTCCCTTTTTTATTTCGCCGAATAAATAATAGGTGCCATTATAATATAACACACCTGCGCCATGCGCATTTATGACGTGGCCTTTAGTGTCGAGCCAATTTTTGGGTGTTTGGGCCGACGAACTGAAGCTTGCTAAACAGGCAAAACAAAGGGCGATAAAAAATATTCTTCTCATAAAATAATTATTTTGTTTCTTCAAGCACCGCCAAACCCCAAGGCTCAAGTAATATTTTTCCATCTTTTTCAACTTTATTACCGTTTATCAGGTTGGTTGCGGTATTGTGGGGATAGGCTATTTCTTTGGCTTCGCCGGAATAATTAAAGTAATAATGGACGGCTTTATGGTATTGGTTCACGCCGCTTTTTACAATTATAGGGAAGCTTAATTGCTGATCGTCGTTACTTAGACCTGCATCTTTTACCTCATCCAGTAATAGCTTTTGCATCATGGCTTTTGATGGCAATGCGCCAAAATATAGCACAGAGCCTTTGCCATAATTATTTTTGGTGATGGCGGCATATTTGCCCCAATACGAATGATCGTACCAGGCGAGTACTTTGCAGGTTTCGGGGGTAAGTAGCTCGGCCCAGTCTGATACATAGTTATCAGCCGCGCCTAATTTGTAAGGGTCATCCTTTAACGGCAGCTTATCGATATTGGTAAATTGCTGGTAGCTGAACCCACAGGCATCGCGCAACAAACCGGGCATCCTTGTACTGCGTACCTGGTTGTATTCATTGCTAAAACCGCTTTTAAAGGCGTAGACAATATGGCCGCCATTTTTTACATAACTATTTAGGTGCTGTAATAAACTATCGGAAGCGTTGTACAAAGGCGGTACAATGAGCAGGCTGTATTGTTCGATATTAGTGCTCTCCGGCGATACCATATCGCATTCTACATTATCATTATACAAAGCATCATACATATCGCGCAGCACATCGTTATAATTTATTCGGTCACTTATCGGGAACCAGTTGATAGCCGTTAGCGATTCATTGCTGATAAGCAGGGCTACCTTGTTTGTCTTTTTCAGGTTGATGAGGTGGCTGCCTATTTTATTGAACTCTGCGGCTGTTTTCTTTACTTCGTAGTAGGTTGGGTTGGGTTCATAATCATGGCTCAGGATTCCCTTCCAATAAGTTTCAACACTGTTATGTATCGACGACCAGTGCCAATACTCCACCATATCCGCCCCTGATGCCAAATGACTGTAAGCCTGTAGCCTTAGCTGACCGGGATAAGGAAGTTCCTGGTTACCTGCCATGCTTTGCGCTTGTGTTTCCATAACCAGGTAATTATTTTGTTTCATGGAGCGGGTTATGTCGCCGCCATAGGCTATTTCCCGGCCGGTAAGCCTGTCGGCGGTGGGGTGATAAATATCTATGCCTGCAACGTCAAAAGCTTTTGCAGCAGCAAAAAGGTCTACGTCCTGCTGCACACCAAAGGAATAACCGCGCCAGTCGAGATCAAAATTTTGGGTAACGAATTGGTCAGGGCGTTTATATTTTTTAATAATAGCAACCTGCCAGGCCAGGTAATCCGTTACCACTTTCCGCTGGAACTTTGAAAACTCAGCACCTACACTGGCGTTTATATTGCCGGCTACAGGCGGAAAATCGGCCCAGTTATTCACCGTATTGCTCCAATAATTTAATCCGAATGCGGCATTTAGCTTATCAACCGTAACAAACTTTGCTTTCAGATAATCCACAAACTCCGTGTTAATGGTCGGCCCAACATTGCCATAAGATTTTGTTTCGTTATCAGCCTGAAAACCAATCACTGCCGGGTTATCCTTTACGTGCTCCACCAATTTGCTGATGATCCTTTCGGCATAAAACCTGAACGTGGTATCTACAATATCCATGTTTTGCCTTGCGCCATATTTATTTTGGCCGTTGGTTGTAGTAGCCAATACTTCGGGATGTTCTTTTGCCAGCCAGTTGGGTACGGCGTAGGTTGGCGTACCTACAATAACTTTTATACCTGCCTTATTCATGGCATTCAAAACGCGGTCGAGTTTGGAGAAATCAAACTGCCCGTCCTGCGGTTCCCACAACGCCCAGGTGGATTCGGCTATGCGCACTACATTTATACCGCAGTCCTGCATCATTTGCACATCCTTATCGAGCCGTTCTGTAGGGTTATATTCGTAGTAATAAGCAGCGCCATACAATATCTTATCCAGCTTTAACTGGGCAAACAAAGCGTTACCGGCAAACATGAAAGAAATTAAAACGAGCGCCTTTTTCATTGTTTATTGTTAATGCTTAATATGGCTTTATACTCAGGTACAAACCTTATGCTTTGTATGGCCGATACGCCTTCATCCGTTTTTGCGGGGGCTATATCGAAATATATTTTATCAATGTTTTTCCAGGGCTGTATCTCCAGCTGCAGATCGCGGCACTCCAGTTGACTACCGTCGCGTTTCAGGTTCATCACCCATTCGGTATTATTATTCAGGTCGTCGGCTATCAATTTATTGTTTGAACGGACAGATATCCTGTCGCCTTTGTACTTTACAGCAAGGTACAGGTTATTCAACCCATCCAGGTAATCGCAAGGTACCGGAACTGTCCATTCCTTTACACCTTGCATGGCTGCATTTGCGGCTATATTGTGCGCAGTAGTCATCTGCGGTTTTCCTAAACCAAGCGGGAACACGGGTTTAGTGCCATACGTAGCCGGGTAATAATACAAATCGGTACTTAACCATGAGGTATCGGATGAAAATTCGGTACGATTGGTATTGAAATATTCTATTACCACTTTGGCGGCAAATGCCTTATCGCCTTTCACATAAGGGAAATCAGCCAGTAAAACATTGTCGCCTTTATTTACATAGCCCGTTATATCAATCACATTAAGCACGCCCGGCGTTATTGGTTGATTTACCCACTTCTCATTTACCCTGAAACGGCAATCCGACTCCGGGTAAACGATCAGCTTGGCCGATTTAACATTCGCCGGATCATCCGAGCTAAACTCTTTTTGGAATTCCTTATGGTAAAGCAATGTACTCGGGTCGATGGATTTTACCCCCGTTACCAGCCAGTCGGCATCAGCTAAAGGGCTTTTTGGTTTTAAGGTGCATGGGATATTTTTTGGGGTGAATTTAATAAAGTATGTATTGAATACGCCATACGGCTTACCCGAAGCAAAATTGCTTTCATTGGAGGTGATATAAGTTCCGGCGTTGGCCAGCATTTTAACCTGAATATTGGCGACGGTATCGGCGGCATGCAGTTCATTATCCTTCATATATAAACCTGCACGTGAAATGAAGAATGATTTTTTACCGGCCACGCCAGTCAATATCCAGGCTTCCCTGCCCTCCCGCTTTGAAAGCACGATCAATTTCTGCTCTTTGCCATTACTTTTGGTGATTGAAATAACACAATCGGTGCCGGGCTTTAAGTCAGTTACCAAATAACGTCCATCATTTTTTGCTACATTCCCATTTGCCGAAGTTACATTTTGAATATCCGACGCATCCAAACAAACTTCCGGGTATTTAGCGGCATCTTCTATAAATATCCATTGCGATAGGTCATCAGTTTTAAATAATGGCTGGGCAGTGGCATAAATCAATTTCGTGCCGTCCATATCCAAATTCAACGGCCAGATGAAGAGGCTGCTATCGGGGATATTTACCGGTTTGGATGGAAACGAGATGGTTTCATCTTTCAATTTAACTTTGAAACTCACCTGCTTCTTTTCTGATACCCGGTTATTACGGCAATAGTTTATGCCGAACAGGAAGCCGCTGTTATCCTTAGCCCTTACTGAATATTGCAGTTCTTCATCAGTTTTGGGCTCAAATACGGGTTCCATTGGCGCCAGTTGCGGGCCAAATTCGTTTAAGAAATAGTCAAACTTCTTCACTTCCCAGTACGATGGCGCCAGCAAGCCATTCTCTTTTATAGCTGCCTGGAAATCGTAGGATATTGGCGATAATTCGCTCCACGAACCTGTTTCGTCCTTGTCTTCCTGGTTAGTACTGTATATGCCCAACGGGTTTGAGCCACCCGCGAAAATATAGTAACCCAATAAATTACCACCAGAGCCTATCCGTGCCTGTATCATCCCCAAGCCATCTATCCTGCCCAATACCGGCCTGCGCTGTATAGAATTGAATATACCCACGCCCATTTCAACCGTAAAATAGGGGTCGAGGCTATAATCATAGCCGTCCTTGCTTTTTACCTGCGCGTTACCAATAGTAGTATCGCCCCTAAACGAGCTGAAATGGTAGTTATCGCAACCTGTTATGCGGTTAATATCAGGGTCCCATGATTCATCGGGATAACCTCCCCACATGGGTATCACTTCATTCTTCGGCACAGAGCCATCACCCCAGCCGGTAACGGTATATAACGGCACATCAATACCGTATTTCAGGGCGGTTTGCTTTAGCCACATAATGTAAGGCTCGCCTTGTTTGCCGTGCCAGTACTCATTCTCTAACTGTACACCTACTATCGGGCCGCCATCTTTGTACATCAGGCCCTTTAATTGCAAGCCAATTTGTTTAAAATAACGGTCGACATATTGGTCATAAACCGGGTCAAGTGAGCGGTCGTTCAAATACTTTTTGCGCAGTAACCAGTCGGGTGTGCCGCCATTGCGGGCCTCGCCGTGCGCCCAGGGGCCAATACGCGGGTAAACCAATACACCAAGCTTTTGGCAAAGTTTTACAAAGCTACGCAGGTCCTTATTGCCCTGCCAGTCGAACTGTCCCTCAATTTCCTCGTGGTGGTTCCAGAACACATAGGTAGCGATGATATTTACGCCACAAGCTTTCATTTTTAATATTTCATCTTCCCAACGGTCCTGCGCCATGCGCGAAAATTGCAGCTCGCCCATTACGGGTATTTGTGGTACACCATTAAGGGTTAGATAGCGGCTATTAACCTGCAATTGCTTACCAGCCGGGCCGGGATTTCCCATTTTAAAGTAGCCCGACTTAACATCAGGCGAAACTTTGGATGCATCGATGGAGTATATTTTTTGTGCGTTTGCGTGGATAGCCAGCAGGGACAGTATAGTGAGTATAAAGCCGGAACGTTTCATTAAACAGGTTTAAAATTATATTAAATATACAGGTTAATTATGCCGATGCGTAACTAACCGCATAAACATCCGCCACAAGCTTAAGTTCGTCTTTCTCATCGGTACTGCACTTTATCAATATCGGTTTTTCCGGGTCAAACGAGCCTTTCTTCACCTCGCCTGCCGCCCATGACAGGCCGCTCCATATTACTTTATTATACTCAATATGCAGCGGTATCTCCTCATCATCCTGCCAGGCGCTGATGTGTATTACATCGCTCACCTTTTTACCATCCGGCGGCGAGCCGGGCCATGAGCGGTGCGGGTAACCATAAGCGTCTAACTGCTGCATAATAACACGTACATTCTTCCCGGCCGCAACATTTACTTTTCCTTCTACCACGTTTTTGCCTGTTGAGGTAAATGTCGTTTCTATTTTATCAATAGCTGTGGGGATGTTTATGGTTTCATCAACACCTATATCATATTTATTATCGGCATAACCATCGAAGCCTACTACTACTAATTGCTCTGCTCCTATGGTTAGTTTATTGCCTTTTGCAGTTGGTTTAAAACCACCATCGGCATATAATATTTTCGAGCGCATACTGCTTACGGGCAGTTCTATAGTAACTATGCTTTGAGATGGATTTACTATCGTACAAACGGAGCCGGTCAATCCTGCTGACTTAAAGCCATATGCCTTGCCCTTACCGGGGATAGAACCGAAAGTAACCGCCTTATCCAGTCGTTGCAAAGGATGATACAACGACTGCACTTTGGCGAACCATTTTGCATCTTCATCGCTCAGCAATTCCAAATTACCGTGGAAAACATTCATCCAGCCGCCGCGGGCAAATTCCAGTATGGCCATGCCTTTCCAGCAATGTAGGGCACGATAGTAGCAGGTACCCGTTTTGCCTATCATAAACGCGCAGTTGTCGATGCGCCGTATCGGCATCCCATAAGCATGATAAGCGCTAACCTGGTGGTCGGAATAATTATCCTGTGAACGCCAGATATTCATCATGGGCACATCCGAAAAACGTGGATCGCCGCAATACAACGTATCGAATGTATCGAGCCAGCGCGGGTCTATCTTGGGTGTATCATTAAATGGCGTGTAAGTATTTTCCATGTTGCCGCCAAAGCCATTATAGCCGGTTATCACAACATCCGGGTTATGTTTGCGGAAGTTTTGTAGCATATTCATAAAAGCCACTTTATTCTTTTCTATAACCTGCTCTTTGGTGTACTTATCCTTCATAGCGGGTGTTACCGCTTCAAAATAGGCAAAGTCGAATTTGAACAGGCGCACACCTTTATCGTACCATATTTGCAGCGTACCGGCCAAATGGTTCAAGTAGCCGCCATCAAACAGGCACATAATATTGGGGTCGGTGCCTAATGAATTTTTCCATTCATCAATTACCTCCAAAAAACGGCCGTCGTGCGTGGCTATAAGATTTGTGGAGAACCACATACCCGGCTTAATATTGTGCTTTTTGCAGCCTGTCAGCCAGTTGCCGGGGCCATTTGGCCAATGCTTTTTGTTCCAGGTACGATAGCCGCCCCACAGTTCAAACCAAAAGGCATCCATTACGTAATAATCGAACTCAAAGCCTTGTTTCTTCAGGCGTACCATCTGCGCCAGTTCGTTCATAGCCAGTTCTTCGGTTTGGGGTACATTGTCCGAAAGCTCGTCATACGCCGACCAGTTGTTGTACACAAATACCGGTTTTGCAGGGCCGTATAGTTTTAATTCTCCCGCCTCCAGCGGTTTACTCCATGCGCGTACAAAAGGGTGCATAGCAATACCTAACCCAATTGCACCGGCCATAAAATCCCTGCGTTTCATATTTTTATTTTAGTTAGATGGTAATTGTAATAGTTTGAGTTTGGCCCTTAACTTCGGATCGGCTAACTCATAATGGCTTTTTATAAAAGCCGGTATTTGCGAAGCCGATGTTATATGCGCCATTCCGGGCGACTTAAACTTAGGGAAGATGTTTAAGCCGGTTATTTTACCGTCCTTCATCTCCTTCCCGGTTTTGGTTGCCCAGGCTTTTAACTCTTTTGTTCCATCAATATTAAACCCGCTTTTTATGCTCCACCAATCGTTGCCGGTATATTCGCTAAGATTGAGCGAATCGCGGCCTATAATAAGGTTATCAGCTGCCACAAATATGTTATCGTGGTAATGGAAATCCTGGTTTGCGTTCGGATTGGCAAAGCTTAGCGCCGCGCGTTTTGAGTTGTAGATGATATTGCTATAAAAATCACAATCGTAAAACTGTTTAGGGTCGTATGAACTGTTCCAAACATAGATGCCTGCCTGCGCAGGCGATACAGTACCATCGTTCTCACCTATATTATATCGCACGATGTTATGATGCCACGGTCCGGCGCCTGCATACTGGAACAGGCAATAGCCTGCCCCCTGGTTGCCATAGGATACGCAATACTGTATGATAGAATTAGTAACCCCACCATCAAAATCGAACCCGCCCCCGTCATCGGCATGGGCATGGGTTTTGTTCTCATAGGCCAGGCAATGTTGAATAATTACATTATCAGCTTCATAGGCCCATATGCCAACTGGGCCGTTGCCTATCCGCGGCATGTCCCAGCCGTTGTTGTTTGCCGTGCAACCGTCAATAAGTATATTTTTGCAGAAACCGGCTACTATGCCGTTCCCGCTGTGATTATCTAATTCAGTAGGGTCGCCGGGGTTATTCTCTGCGCGGCAGTTGATGAGTTTAACATCGCTTACATTTTTATGTCCGTAGGTGCCCAACAGCGAAATGCCTGCATAACCATTATCATGCGCATTAATATTTTTTGCGATTACGAACGAGGAAATGTAAACGGATAATCCAGCTTTTTGAAACCCGCTTATATCCACATTATTTATGCTAATATGGTCGCTGTAAGCAACATCAAGGCCGGGTTTATGGTTGCCGGTTTTTCGGCCTGCTCCTTTTAATATTAAATTACTTACTGATATATAAGCCGTTTTAAACAGGCTTATGGCTGAAATGCTATCAGCATTAATTATTGCCCTCCCGTTACCGTATGAGCGGATACTAATAGGATGAAGCTTATTCCCTTTAATACCTTCAGCTATTTTTAACTCGCCGTTGAAGGTTTGGCCCGCCTTAAAATTGATGGCATCGCTGGGGTTAAGATGAATGCTGCTTATCTTTTGTATGGTTTTAAAAGGAGATGTTTTTGTACCTGTATTATTGTCGTTCCCGGTGGTATCTAAGTAGTAAGAATGGGGTACGGCTTTTTGGGCAAAGCTTTTTATACTTATTGATACGGCGATCAGAACAGCACAACAAAAAAACTTAGCGTTTTTAATGTTCATTTTATATGGATGTATTAAAAGAGTGATGATGACCTTGGCAGTTATCATCACTCCTGGTATTATATATTAATTATAACCCGGGTTTTGTTTCAAATGCGGGTCCAATATTATTTCTTGTTGTGGGATCGGGAAGTATTCGTTCTTATTTTTTGTAAACGAAGCACTGCTTAAAACGCTGCCAACGTTGCGAGTTTTTTCCGTTTGCAGGAAAGAATTCAAATAAGTATCAGCAATTCCCCAGCGCACAAGGTCAAAGAATCGATGACCTTCCATCCCAAACTCCAGCCTTCTTTCATAACGCACTGCATTACGGGCAAAGTTTTGGTCAGCAAATGCAGTATATAACCCGATCTTATAGTTTGCCGATGGCGAACCGCTTGTATTATCAATTGGTACCTGGCTACCTGATAATGCCCTTTGCCTTACCATATTCACATAAGTACGGGCCTGATCAAGTGAACCTACTTCAACTTCAGCTTCTGCAGCCCACAATAATACATCGGCATAGCGAATAATATTGTAGTTAACGGCACTGTTGCCCACATAGTAATATTCAGATATTATACCACCAAAACCAACACCTTGCTCGGCACTTGTAAACATATTTTTTATGTTAAGGTAAGGCCCACCAAACGATTGGTCCGCTACCCAATCCTGGCCGGCATCAACACCCCAGTCAAGGTAAGGCACCCCACGGCGGCCTACTGTCCAGTCAAGGCGTGGGTCAACATTGCCCTGGTAAGGAACGAATGCTGTGGCCGATGGTATGCCATCATCATTTTTCATATTATCAGTGTTCGACAGGTCATTACCGCCTGCATCCATTAAAGGCAATCCATTAGCATCGGTTTTGAAGGCATTTACCAAACTAAATGATGGCTGTTTCCAATAACCATAGGTTACATCGGCAAAGCTGCCATAACCTACCGGCGATACACCTGTTTCGCCCAAATTCGAGTTATTAGGCAAACTGGAATCATCAACTGAAAAGTTTATCTGTAAAACCGATTCTGAGTTATTCTCCGTACCCACAT
>NZ_CAIWNH010000112.1 GCF_903913935.1 uncultured Mucilaginibacter sp. | reverse complement strand
TTATAATGATATGGCTGATAACAAAGCTTATTTAGAAAGCATTGCCCGTAACTTCGGTTATTATTACGGGGTTAAAAAGAAAGTGCGCATCAATACCGTTTCGCAATCGCCAACCCGCACTACAGCAGGTAATGGTGTAAAAGGCTTTGACGGCTTTATCAATTATGCCGAAAAAATGAGCCCGCTGGGCAATGCCAGCGCCGACCAATGCGCCGATTACTGCGTTACCTTATTCTCTGACCTTACCAAAATGGTAACCATGCAAAACCTGTTTCATGATGGTGGTTTCAGCTTTACCGGCGTTACCCAGGCCATTATTGAGCAGATGGAAAAATAGAGATTAGAGACTGGAGATTAGAGACTAGTTTTTAGTCCGAAGCAATAATAGAAAAAGCGCCGCTGAACGATCAGCGGCGCTTTTGGTTTACACCATAAAAAAGTATTCGATGAGCCGGGCGAAGTTCATGATTCATGGAAGAACATGAAATATAGCTCATAAAGCGTAAACTAATGGCTCATCATTCACCGCAAAAGCCTAAATGCTAAAACCATGAACTATGAACCATTAACTATGAACTCCCTAACTATTCGAGTCCACTAAAATAATTTTCACCTTGATAGGTAAAGTTGGCTGCACTGCCGTTGTACCATCTGCCGATTGCGCGTAAAGCGAAATATTGCCGCCGGTATAGGTAAAGCTATAGGCAACATTGGCATAAGTTTCAGGCACTTGTTCGTAGGTAGTACCGCCATCGTAAGATATAGCCACAATAACGCCTCCAATGGATGCAAAATTGGGGTCGAGGGCGGCAATGTTGATGGATGCCGTAAACGATTTACTGCCGTTATTGTCGGTGTACGCGGTCCAGTTGCTGCTGGTTAAATCAGCATAAAGCGTTTGGTTGGTAGTGGCCGGCGACACATACTGTTTGGTACATGCAGAAAACGCCAGTAAAATAACACATCCTAAAATAGTGATGATTTTTTTCATAAGCTAAATAAAGTTAATTGATCCTAAACTATTAAACTAACGCTTTTACAAATGGTTTAATGTGTTTTTTTATTTTTTTGTAAAAAAACTGTTTTGATGGTAATACGTTAGTTTACCAGGTTACGCTACAACCTGAGCGTATAAATTACCCCTTTGGGTAATTATCACTTATATTTACGATAAAAAAAACAGGCCGTTAAAAAAGATGCAAATTACACCAGGGGACGAACTTTTTCAGATTGCGCAAACCGCACCCATTGGTATTTGTATTTTAAATGCAGCCACCCTTACCTGCGAAATTGTTAACGACCAGTTTTTAGCCATCGCGGGCAAACCCCTGGATGCCATCAAAGGTAAATACTACTGGGACGCATTTGCCGAAGTGAAGCCCTTTTATGAAGCGGCCCTGGCAGGCGTGGTAAGCACAGGCAATACCTATTCGGCCAGCGAGGTGGAAATGACCCTGATCCGCCATGGGCACGAAGAAACCATGTACGTAACCTTTGTGTATTCGCCGGTAAAAAACAGCAAAGGTAAAGTAATAAAGGTTACCGTTTGGGTGCTTGACAATACCATTGAAGTGCTGGGCAGGCAAAAAACCGCCGAAAACGCGCTGGCGCCGCAGGTGGCAAATGAACGCATGGCCGATATTAACGAACAGCTTAAAGCCACCAATAACGAGCTGGAAAACACCATTGAAGAACTGGCCGCCATTAACGAAGAACTAGCCACCACCAATGATGAGCTTACCCAAACCCGCGACGAGCTGCAGCGCAGCGAGAACCTTTTCAGGTCCATCGCTATAAATATACCTAACTCCATAGTAGTAGTAGTTGACAGGGAACACCGCTACCTGATAGTAGAGGGCGACCTGATGGAACGGCTGGGCTATAAGCGTACCGACTACGAAGGCAAACACCCTACCGAATTAGGGCAAACCGAACGTTACCTGGCCGTAAAACATTTGTACGACCGCATGATGGCCGGCGAAAAATTCTCCCTCGAGCGCGACGGCGCCGGCGGCGAAAACTATATGGTGCATTTTGTGCCGCTGAAAAATGAATTTGGCGGCGTGGATGCGGGCATTATTATGGCCATCGATGTTACAGAACTGAAACAGGCCGAAGAAAAATCGGCTAAGCTGGCGGCTATCGTGTAATCGTCTGATGATGCCATCATCAGCAAAACCCTCGAAAGTGTGATCACCAGCTGGAATGACTCCGCCCGGCGCATCTTCGGCTACACGGCTGAGGAGATCATCGGCCAATCGATCTACAAACTCATCCCGCCCGACAGGCAGGACGAGGAGCCCGGCATCCTGCATCGCCTAAAAAAGGGCGAACGGGTAGAACATTTCGAAACCAGGCGCCTCACCAAAGACGGCCGCCTGCTGGATGTTTCACTCAGCATTTCGCCGCTTAAGGATGGGCAGGGCAATATCATCGGCCTTTCAAAAATTGCGCGCGATATTACCGAGCGCAAATTGGACGAAGCCCGCAAAAACGACTTTATCGGCATGGCCAGCCACGAGCTGAAAACGCCCCTTACCTCGCTGCACGCCATCATCCAGGTGGCCAACGCCAAACTAAAAAACAGCGACGACAAATACCTGGCCCACGCCATGGAGAAAGCCAACATGCAGGTAAAACGCATGACGCGTATGATCAATGGTTTCCTTAATATTTCAAGGCTGGAATCAGGCAAGCTCATTGTTGAGCGGCAATCATTTGATATGGGCCAGCTTATCAGCGAAATACTGGAAGAAACCAGCCTTACCGTTAGCACCCACACCATCACCCTGCAAAGTACCGCCCCGGCCGTTATTAACGCCGACCGCGACAAGATCAGCTCCGTACTTTCCAACCTCATCAGTAATGCCGTTAAATATTCGCCGGCGGGAGGCACCATCCTTATCAATTACTGGCTTAAAGGGAAAACCCTTACCGTAAGCGTAAAGGACCAGGGCATGGGCATCAGCCCCGACGATCTCGACAAAGTTTTTGAGCGTTATTACCGCGTTGAAGCGGCCGAAATGCGCAATATCTCCGGCTTCGGCATCGGCCTGTACCTCAGTGCCGAGATCATTAAACGCCACAATGGCCAGATCTGGGCCGAAAGCACCGCCGGGCAGGGTTCTGTTTTTTCGTTCTCGTTACCGATAGGTTAGGTTTGAGTCTGGAGTCGAAAGTCTAAAGTCCGCAGGTCTGGCATCTCACATCCTTAGTTATCTTTCACAAATCGTAATAAAGCACACGTAACCATGCCCGCGCTGTCCAACAGCACTATGCCCGCGCCAGTGCTGTTTAACTTGTAGGCATAGTTGTTATAGCCGTTTGAGCCTGAGAAATTTACATCCGAAGTAAGGTAATACGCGCTGTTTGTATCAAACTTATAAGCAACGCCCGTTTGGTAATAATAAAACCCGGTGGGGGTATTTAAAAAGTGCAGCGTGTTTACCAGGGTTGCTACTTCGGCTCCGGCGGTATAATTGCCGGCGGCATCTGCTTTTTTTGAAACATTGGCCGTTAGCTTATTAAAATCGGCCACGGTAGGCACGCGCCAAAAGGGCGGCAATACGATATCATAAAGCGCCACATACTGCGGGTACCAGGCCCCCATGGGCTGCCCTGCCGATGGATATACAAAGCCGCCCATGCCTTGAAAATTATCCACCGTCCAGGTTTGGCTGCCTATTACCACCGTCCGGTAGTCATTTCCGCCCACCGTAATTTTGCCGTAAGCGTTAAATGGCGGCTGGTAAGGCGCCGGCGTTTTTTTACAGCCCTGCAGTACCGCGCAGCAGTATAGCAAAATGAGGCAATATTTACAAATCTGGCGGAAGGGATATGTTGCGGGCATAGGTGTAAACAGGGTGTGTTTTTTGTTGGTTAAACTTAAGCAATATAAATGGGGATTTGCAGGGGATGGTGGCGCCGGGGGTAAATTATATTGACCGGATGGATTGCGCCGCTGTTTGGTGTTGTCGCCAACAGCGTGCGGAAGAGGAATTTTCTCCCACAAATATGGAGTGAGGTGTCATGGTGAGGCTCTCGAACCATGTGGGCAAAGGCCTCTACACCATGCATAACCGCTAATGCACAGTCCGCGATTCCCAACGCACATGCTTCGAGAGCCTCAGCATGACACCCTTTTTTGATCTTCCGAACATTCGTGGCGTTTTCACCAACAGCAGGGGAGTATTGTAAAAACGGGGTAATGGAGAGTTATTCACAGGCAAGACTTTCGACTTCTAAAACATGGGCGTTTCCCCCGTTGGTAGAAACGGGGGCCGCGCCATACACTCATACGGCACAGGCCTTAGGCCAATGTCATTAAGTTAAGAAATAAATAGCTGATAATCAATTATTTAAGTTGATTTATTAGTCTATTTTTTGTATATTTAATTCATAATCAATTAGTTAAAGTGCAAAAAAAACCTCATTGTGAGTCGTACTGGAAAAGGTTGTCACTTTTTTTTATAAAGTTAAGACTATTTGTTG
>NZ_CAIWNH010000111.1 GCF_903913935.1 uncultured Mucilaginibacter sp. | reverse complement strand
CAACCCAATAACCAAGTTTATATTCCATTACTCTTTAAATACAGCATGTTATTTTAGGCCTTTTTGTACTGCCTGATTTTTGTTGTTTTTTTTTAAGGATGGGTTATAAAGATGAATAATGGTTTCAAGTTGATTTAATACTTTATTTATGGTACAGTTTAAGGTTGTGTTATCTTTATTTTTTGTTTGCCTGTTTGCAGGTTTCAGCACCTTCGCTCAGCATCTTGCGCTTAAAGCTGTTGGCGACGCCCAAAAAGGGTACCAGGTCGATATTTATAACGGACAGCAATTGGTGGTTACCAATACAGAGGAACTCTCCCTGCAATTATACAACCATGATTTAACTACCATAACCAACCTTGAGCATATAAAAGGCCAAAAATGGACCGGAAACGAAAACATGATCACCTTATCAAGCGATCTTTATATACAGGAATTTGATGCTGATCTGTCAATAACAGTAACCTACCAGGTGGTCAACTCAAATCTTGTCAAAAAAACCATTCAATTATTCCAGCCGTCTATGCCGGGCATGTATTACATATTAAAGGAAACCGCCAGGCCGGCAAACAAGCCACAGCGTTATTTAACTTTTGAAGAGGATAATTTCCCGGGAGGCTTTGCACATGAAATGTTCCCGGCAGCCGGCTTTATAACTGCTGATAATAATGTTGTTGGTTTTTTAACCGATGCTGGGTATAAAAACCAGTACACCAGGAATACGCGACGTCGTTTTAGTGGACGTGATCAGGGCTTTACAGGTTTGCGCCGCCTCGCCGATCCTAATTTATTTTCAGTTGCTGACCTGGCGGAACGGGCAAAAAATGATGATTACATCCGCCAAACCTTTGGCGAAATGTATAATCTTGACGCAGGCGACAGTACCTTATTAAGTATTGATCCTGCAGACCAAAAAGCAGAGAATGCGGATATTATCAGGAGCCAGGGCCTTATTTCAGTTACCTGTCATAAGGGAACCCAATCGGGCATCAATATGATCGCCCCGTTTAAAGATCAAAACATTTATACCGTCTCTTTTTGGTATAAGGGCAATGCAGCTTTGGCATTGAAACTTTTCAGGCTTAAAAACGGACAAAAAACCGCCGAGCTTGAAGATGGGATGAAATATATCGATAACCTGCCGATAGATGAAAAAAAATGGACCTTTTTTAAAAGAAGCATCATGGTACCCTATATCGAAAAAGATAGCGTATCCATGTTCATTGGCGCAGAGGCAGGAAAGGAAGCCAGGTACGATATTAAAGAGCTGAAGATCATTGAAAATCATCCGCAAAAAGAAGCATATAATGTACTTCCCCTGGGCGAAAAAGCAGAAAAAACCACCTACATTTTTGTTGAGCCCTGGAAATCGAAGCAGCAATTTATGATCTCAGCGCAAACGCGTTTGGCCGAAGGAAAAGGCTTTAAAGGTTCAGTGATTGAAAAAATGTTGTATGCCAATTTCAATATGCTTACCTGGATCACCGATGTTGACAATTTTAAGCCTTTTAATGTGCCCAATATGAACTATGCACCGGATATGTACAACCGGGACTCTTTTTTCTCGACGGTTTCAACTTACAGCAAGGAGTTGAACTTATCAATTTGGGAGGAGTGGGGCAAAACGCAAACATCCAAAGGTTCTATAGGTACCATCATTACACCTTTGATGGGTTCTGTTGAGGCAAAAGATAACGAGGCTACTATTGAATGGCTGATATGGGCCATGTTGAATAAACGCCGGTTTGGGGTAAAACTTCCGCATGAAAAAATTGAGAAAGCGGTCAATTATGTTTTGAATGAATTTGATCCCGGCAGGACCGGAAAATGCAGATCGCACTTTCCGATGAACCAGCTGGATATAATTGATTACAACCCAAAAACCGACCGACTGGCGGTTAACCAGGGCATGCTGGTGATCGCGTTAAAAACCATTAAAGAATTAGGGTTTTCGATATCCGACGCCTATATCCAAAAAGCAGAGAACGAGTACCGCAATTTTTATGACGTAAAAAGGAAACACTTGTTATTTGACAGGAATTTCCCGGATATGATCTCGCTTACGGACCTGGAGCCGGAATTTTTTTCCTTGTGGTTATTTAAAAAGCCCATATTAACGGATGAAATGGTACAAAACGAACTGGAGCAGATACCGATATTGAATAAAGTCACCAACTCACCGCACCCGGAATATGGCACTACGGCACCTATACTGATCAGGGTGACAAAGGATGCAAAAGGGTGGGCCTATCTGAGTGGTGATTACCAGCCTTTTGGAAAATTCGGCGAAGAAAATTACAGCGATGGAAAAACTGACGGCTTTTATTATAACGGCGGCAGTTGGTTCAGACCTGAATATTGTGCGTACGTGGTAGGGTTAAAACATGGGTGGAAAAAAGCCCGGCCCTTAATGGAAAACAGAGTATGGGCCGAGATCTATCTGAATCCCAAATGGCCTTTCAGCAAGGAATTTACGCCAACAAAATGGGATACAACAGATAGCTGGTGGCCATCTACAAAAGGTTTGTGCTGGAATGTTTTTATTTTAATGGCAGATGAAGTAGCTGGTTTGCGTAAACCTGAAATGGATCCTGATTACCATAAATAGCACCAGAGCGCACTGAATTTTGTTTTTTATGCGTCTAAATGACCTTGACAAAAAAGCGGGCTTGGGTATCTTCTTTAGCATCAAAATGTATAATCATTCAATTTGTTAAACTTGAATTCATATTTCAGCTCAGCTGTTAGATTAACACTATTGACCAGCTTCCATCTTTTCAATTCATTAATAAAACCGGGGGATGGCAAATTTGCTTTTGCGGTCATTTCACTGTAATAAGCGGCTTTTGCGGGATGATCAGGGGAACAGGCATTGTACAAGCCCCCAAAAGCATCCTTATCTATTACAGCCATTGTAATACGCACACAATCTGATTGATGAATAAGATTAACAGGTGCCAGCCCATTGGGGATATTGGTTTTACCCGCAAAAAAGCGCCCCGGATGACGCCCTGGCCCGATGAGCCCGCCAAAGCGAATAATCGTCGTTTTAAAAGAAGTTTCTTTTCGAAAAAGCTGCTCGGCTTCAAACAATATTAAACCTGAAGCAGTATCGGGTTTAGGTTCGTCAAATTCATTTACTTCATGATCATATTCTCCATAAACCCCGGTTGAACTGATATAAATGATCTTATTAACCTTGTATTCAACACAGGCGCCAATAATCTGCTGAATTTTTGAAAGGTATCCGCCGCCTTCACCAGCCTTAAGCCTGGGCGGAATACTGATCACCATTACGTCACACTTAAAAAAAGTTGGATCAAACGACGTTTGCTCATTATCAAACTTTACCAAATAGGGCAGGATGCCTGAATTAACCAGCGCTTCCAATTTATCAGGAGAAGTTGCAGAACCGTTAACGATTGTGCCTGTTTTTAAAAGATCAGCCGCCAACGCCTTTCCATACCAGCCACAGCCTAAAATACTAACCACCATTTTTTTATTTGTTACCAATGCGTAAAAATTGTAAAAGGAATCTGCATCATTTCACAAATTACATTAAAATAAAATAAAAAGTATTACTTTTGCATTGTCTATAATTTCCATAGACAATATATTTAATTATTAAAATGGTCGATTCAGAAATACAATATAAAAAACAAACATCGTTAGAATGCCCGGTAGATTTTATAAAGGTGGATGAAAACAGGATAAGGGCAGTGGCATTTTTTGTGGTGGTGTT
>NZ_CAIWNH010000110.1 GCF_903913935.1 uncultured Mucilaginibacter sp. | reverse complement strand
TAAATTATTCTATAAATTCAAAGTTTATGTCAACAATGTCAATCTGTTTTACCTGAATTATATGCCAACCACTACAAAAATTTATAACAGCAGTAGTATTTACCACCCTATTTAACCAACAAATTCCCTAATATTGCATCTGATCGAACTATTATTCCAGGCTATCCTGGATAAAGCTTTATCACCGATCTAAACTGACTAAAAACCAATGGCTGTTAAAAAATCTGAACTCTATTCTTCTATTTGGGCAAGCTGCGATGAACTACGCGGTGGCATGGATGCAAGTGAATATAAAGACTATGTATTGATCATGCTCTTTATCAAATACATTAGCGATAAGTATGCAGGCATCCCCTACGCACCTATTACTGTACCGGAAGGCGCCAGCTTTAAAGATATGGTTGCCTTAAAGGGTAATCCTAATATAGGCGAGCGAATCAACACCACCATCATTGCCCCTATTGAGCAGGCAAACAAATCACTGGGATCAATTAAGGTAGATTTTGATAATCCTGAAAAGTTGGGTACCGGGGATGAAAAAGTAAAACGGCTTACCAACCTGATAGCGATATTTGAAAAGCCTGAACTCAACTTTAGCAGCAACAAAGCTGAAGGCGATGATATTTTAGGCGATGCCTATGAATACCTGATGCGGAACTTTGCTACTGAAAGCGGCAAAAGCAAAGGCCAGTTTTATACCCCGGCAGAAGTTAGCCGTATTATGGCGAAGATCATCGGCATTAATAATGAAAACACAAGCTCAAACACTACTATATATGATCCTACCTGCGGCTCAGGGTCCCTATTATTAAAGGTAGCTGATGAAGCGGAAAGGAAGATCACTATATACGGCCAGGAAAAAGAAAGTGCCACAGCTGGCCTGGCCCGCATGAATATGGTGCTGCATGACTGCCCAACTGCATTAATCAGGTGTACTGGAAACAGCACCCTGTCCGATCCTCAATTTAAAGAAGAAAATGGCAGCTTAAAATTATTTGACTTTATAGTAGCCAATCCACCATTCTCTTCAAAAAACTGGAGTAACGGGCTAAAGGTGGCCAGCGAAACCGATGATGACTATGGCCGCTTTGAAGGGTTCGGTGTCCCTCCAGAAAAAAATGGTGATTACGCATTCCTGCTCCACATGCTCCGCTCATTAAAGAGTAAGGGCAAGGCGGCTGTAATTTTACCACATGGGGTGTTGTTCCGCGGCAATGCTGAGGCTGAGATCCGCAAGAACCTCATCCGTAAAGGATATATTAAAGGGATCATTGGCTTACCGGCTAACTTATTTTTTGGTACCGGCATCCCAGCGTGTTTAATTGTTATTGATAAGGAAAATGCAAGCAGTCGCAAAGCTATCTTTATGATAGATGCCGGTAAAGGTTATGTAAAGGATGGTCCAAAGAACCGCCTGCGCGACCAGGACATTCATAAAATTGTGGATACTTTTAACAAACAGATAGAGGAGCCCAAGTACAGCCGCATTGTACCCATTACCGAAATTGAAGAAAAGGAATACAACCTCAACATCCCCCGTTACATTGATAGCCAGGAAGAAGAAGACATCCAGGATATTAATGCCCACCTAAATGGTGGCATCCCCAACGCTGATATTGAGGCCATGAACAAATACTGGGACGTGTACCCATCATTACGAAAAATACTTTATACCCCACTGCGTGACGGGTACAGCCAGCTTGCCATTGAAAAGGCAGCAATAAAGAGTACCATATTTAACCAACCTGAATTTACCGGGTACACACAAAAAGTATTGGAGGTGTTTGAAAGTTGGAAGCAAACAACCATCCCGGCACTCAAAGCTATGGACGTTGGTGTAAAACCTAAAAAACTCATTTATCAAATTTCAGAAGGTCTGTTACAAGCTTTTTCAAACCTTAGGC
>NZ_CAIWNH010000109.1 GCF_903913935.1 uncultured Mucilaginibacter sp. | reverse complement strand
TTTTTGATTCGGCAATGAGCTTTGGGATGATCAGGGCAAAAAAAGTAAACCTTACCATATTGGGTGCAATGGAGGTATCTGAAAACGGCGATATCGCCAACTGGAAGATTCCTGGAAAAATGGTAAAGGGAATGGGAGGGGCGATGGACCTGGTGGCCTCAGCAGACAACATTATCGTGGCCATGCAGCACGTAAACAAGGCAGGCGAGTCAAAGCTGTTGCCAGCATGTACCCTGCCGCTGACGGGCGTAAAATGTGTTAAAAAGATTGTGACAGAACTGGCGGTGCTGGATGTATTGCCTGGAGGTGGTTTTAAACTGCTTGAGCGTGCGCCCGGCGTAAGCGTAGACCATATAAAAGCGGCTACTGCCGGTAAATTGATAATTGAAGGGGAAATACCGGAAATGGTATTTTGATTTGAAGATTTGTTAATTTGAAAATTTGAATATGGGTTTTGTCTTTAATTTTCAAATTGGCACATTTTCAAATCTTCAAATTAATACCGTTTTTCGCAATTCCTTCGAAATAGCTTCCGTTACACAAATAATATCTTTCGCCTCATGCGAATTATTGGTGATCACCTGGTGACATTCATCCTTATACGGCAATAAATACTCATTATAGGCCGGTACAACGTGGTTTACCCACCGGTACATTACATCGTCATACGAATAACCGCGTTCAACACGGTCGCGTTTTATGCGGCGGCCAAGGGCAATATCATTATCGGCTTCAATAAAGATCTTTAAGTTAAGTGATGATGCTATTTTCCTGAAATGAAGGATAAACAGGCCCTCGATGATCATTATCGGCGCCGGATTTATTTCCAGCATCCTGGGTTCAACATCCGGATTATTAAAAGTATATTCTTTTTTTACAATCGTTTCGCCATTGATCAGCCGGTTGATGTCATCCTCAAAATGTTCGTGATCGATTGTGGAAGGCAGATCGAAATTATAGCGCATATTCTCCTCTTTGGTCATGTTATGAGCCACGGGAATATAATAATCATCCTGCGAAACAAGGCAAACTTCCGATTCGGTAAAATGCTCCAGGAAACACTTTAAAAAAAAGGTTTTGCCCGAGCCGCTGCCACCGGCAATCCCTATAATAAACGGGTTATTCATTCGGGCTGCCGTAGCTGATATCTACATGAAAACGTTTGTCCAATGCACCCAGGGCATCCGCTACGCTTTTGGTCATCACGATGATCACATCTTTTGTCGACTCATTATCAGTAAAACGGCCAACCACTTTTGCAAAAGTGGTACGGTTGGTCATCGGGTTGGTCAATTTTATTACGGTGCCTATTGGCGCGGTGCGGTGCAGAACGAGTTTTTTATTTGGGTCGAGTCCGGGGTCATCCATCCATGTGGCCACACCTTTTTCATTCTTTTCGAATAAGCCGTAGCGGTTTGCATTTAAGTGACGGTCGTTATTAAGGCTATCCTGGTTCACCTGCACCACACTAGTTGAATCACGTTTGGCTACCTGCGTATCCCTGTTCATTACCGGTGGTGGCGGCGGCGGTGTTGATTGGGTACCAGAATGTACCAATAGCACCTGGCCGGGTGCAAGGTTAGTAGATGTTAAATTATTTAGTTTGGTGATGTCATCAACTGTAGTATTGAACCGTTTACCAATGCCATAAAGCGTTTCGCCTGCAGAAACTTTATATTGGATGGGAGGCGTATTGTTTTGCGGAGCGGCTTGCTGAAATGGCTTTTGAGCCGCGGCCTGCACCGGCTGTTGTACTACACGCTCAGGGCTTGCAGGTTGTTCAACTACAGCAGATGGAGTTTCATCGGTATTGCTTTCAGCGGAATGTTTATGCTTCTTTTCCTCGCGGGCCTCTTTGGCCTCCATAGCCAGCCTTGCTTTCTTTTCTTTTTTTGTTTCCTTTTTCGGGGCGTCTGCAGTTTCCTTCGTTTTATTCGTTTTCTTAAACGGGATTTCTGTAGGAATTTCAATAATTGTCCCAATTGATAAAACGGCTTTCTTTTTGCCGTTAAACTTCATCAGGGCCTCGGGTTTAATGCCGTAACGCTTGCCGATAGAGTAGTACGTATCTTTTGCTTTAACTTTAAAAAGAATCATCTTCTTGCCATCGTTGTTTTTTACGCCAACAGAATCTATTAATGGTTTGGCAAAAAGGGACGTAGAAATGATTAAAGAGAAAGCGGTGATCAATAAAAGCTTAAATTTCATAATTAAAATTGAATCAATATTTTATAGGGGTAAGACCTTAAGTTCGCACTTGTTTTTGATATATATTAACTTGTTTTTATGGATAATAAACGCCTCTGGTTGCAACTTTTGTATGCCGGCGTTTAATAAATCTTCATAAACTATCTTATTGCTGCCAGTTACGGTCTCGTCAAATACCAAAAGCACCTGATTTAATTCCCCTCCCTTTAGCGTGTGCAAAGATACAATTCTGAAATTATTGTATTCAAGATAATGCAGGGTATTTCCGAACGGATGTACCGGAATTAATTTGACAGGTAAATCATCTGGCGAAATTGTATGCGGTAACACCACACTATTTTGCAAGTCTTTATAAACAGACGGCTCGTAAACGCGTTCCGTTGCACCGCTTTTGATATGAAGATGAAAATACTTACGCGGGTGTATCCTCACATCATAAACAACCGGACCGTTTTCGGTTAAATGATCAAACGTATAGGTGTAATTGCTCCACAATGTTTTAGCCGAGCCTGCCTCAATCGCCAACAATCCTTTATGTGCCGGCCCGCTTTCTGATTGATAAAAATGCAATAGTAAAACGCCGTCAAATGCAGCTTCAATGCCGGTGAGCCACTTTTCAGGCGTTATAAGATCTTTAAATAATACCTTACCAGTGGATAAGTTTACCGCCGCGAAACTAACTTTTCGTTCTTCATCATCACGGATCTCCAAAAAAAGAGTATCGCTCAGCTCATCAATTTCCATCCGCCAAATAACGCCGTTAAATTGTTCGCTGATTAGAGAGTTTAGAAGCATAATTTGCAAAGATGTGAATTATGGACCGTAAGCGACAACTGATCAGTGCGACGACATCTATTATTTGCTAACGAATGTTACTTCATTGCTCCAAACAACGTTGTATATCCTTAATTCATCATCATAGCCTCCAAACACGTCCTCTTCTACATTTTTATTAATATTGAGCCCGACTCGAAAACGTTCCGCAATTTTTTGGCTTTTTATGTAAGTAAAGGGCACGATATCAGTGCGGGACGAATGGGCAGGAATTATAACTTCTTTTGGACAGTTATTGTCACAAGGCGGCTCAATAACCTCCAAATTTTTATTGTCAATATGATAAAACTCCTGCCATGAACAGCTCATGGAATAGTATCTCAATGTCTTATCGCTATAGTTATGAACTGTAACCGGTATTTGGAAAACCTTTTCTTTAGTATAGGCGTATTCACCTTCATCTGCTTTGGTTATTTTAGTTACATCAGCGGTAACTATATAACTTCTTCTTTATTAGGCCATAAGTAAATAAAGTTTCGTTGTCGGGAGATTTAATTTTTCTTTTCGTTCCAGTTCTTCCCAATCTGATTTCCTATAAAAGGGATTACCATCCTTATTATAATTCAGTGTTATTGTATCGGTCAATATTTCCGGCCTGTGATATTTTCTTTCGTCCTTAAAATTTTCTGATGTGAACCACTTATAAAATTTCATGCTGACTTTTAATCGAATAATTTCGTGAGGTTGCGTATTTACCACCATCTTTATAGGAATCAGCAATGATCTGTGAGGCGGTATAACCATTTGTTCAAATTCTGAGTTATTGCATTCCTCATCGGTTAAATGCATGTAATCATTACTTGTTAAAGTAAAAAATTCAGTTGGGCGGCATTTTGTACCCCAAAACCTCAAAGTATCATGGGAATAATTGACGATAAAGGCGCGAAGCACTTCGTACCCCCGTTCTACTTTTCCGTCAAAATTACCAGAAAAATACGAGCCAATTAACAATAGCCGCGGGGACGTAATTGGCGGCTTGGTGGTTTGAGCGCTCGTTCTCGCCAGGCAGGCACCAAGCAAGAACCAGCACATTAATTTAAATTTAGCAGACATAGTTACACTCCTTACAGCCTAAATGTATAAATTTGGCGGCTGGTATCAAAAAACAGCAATTATTATTATATGAGCAAAGGCGTCGTAAGTAAAGAAGAAGACTATTCACAATGGTATAACGACCTGGTGATCAAGGCTGATATGGCCGAATATTCGCCGGTTAAGGGATGTATGATCATTAAACCGTACGGCTATTCCATTTGGGAAAAGATGCAGGCCGTGTTGGATGTAATGTTTAAGGAAACAGGGCATGTGAATGCTTATTTCCCGTTATTTATACCAAAATCTTTCTTTTCAAAAGAAGCCAGCCATGTTGATGGTTTTGCCAAAGAATGTGCCGTTGTAACCCATTATCGCCTAAAAAATGATGGTGAAGGCAACATCATCGTTGACCCTGATGCCAAACTGGAAGAGGAACTGATCGTTAGGCCTACATCTGAAACCATTATCTGGAATACCTACAAGGGCTGGATCCAGTCCTACCGCGACCTGCCTATATTAGTTAACCAATGGGCCAACGTAGTGCGCTGGGAAATGCGCACCCGTTTGTTTTTACGCACCACTGAGTTTTTATGGCAGGAGGGCCACACTGCCCATGCCACCGCAGATGAAGCCATCGTTGAAACGGAGCAAATGCTGAATGTGTATGCCGATTTTGTGGAAAACTGGCTGGCATTGCCGGTAATCCGCGGCAAAAAGACCGCAAATGAGCGTTTTGCAGGCGCTTTGGATACTTACTGCATAGAAGCATTGATGCAGGACGGAAAAGCCCTGCAGGCTGGCACATCCCACTTTTTAGGGCAGAATTTTGCCAAAGCATTTGATGTTAAGTTCACTAACAGAGAGAATAAACTTGATTACGTTTGGGCAACTTCGTGGGGGGTATCCACCAGGCTCATCGGCGCGTTGATTATGGCGCACTCTGATGATGCCGGGCTGGTATTGCCACCCAAACTAGCGCCAATACAGGTGGTTGTAGTGCCTATCTATAAGCATGAAGAAGAACTGGAGAATATTGCAGCTTACGTAAAAGGCTTGACAGCGGAACTGAAAGCAAAAAATATCTCCGTTAAATTTGATAAAAGGGACACCCATCGCCCCGGCGCAAAATTTGCAGAGTATGAGTTAAAAGGCGTACCATTGCGCGTTGCTATTGGTAGCCGCGATATGCAAAACGGGACGGTTGAACTGGCCCGCCGCGATACCAAAACCAAGGAAACGGTAAATCAGGAGGGTTTGTCTGCTAAAATTGAGGCATTGCTGGAAGAAATTCAACAAAACATCTACCAGAAAGCTTTGAAATTTAAAACTGAAAACACTACCGAGGTGGATACCTATGATGAATTTAAACGCATGCTGGATGAACAGCCAGGCTTTTTATCGGCCCATTGGGATGGATCGCCCGAAACCGAACAGCAGATAAAAGATGAAACTAAGGCGACCATAAGATGCATACCTTTGGATAATAAGCTGGAAGAAGGGAAATGTATTTTAACGGGAAAACCATCCTCACAAAGAGTAATATTTGCGCGAGCTTACTAATTAGATTACAGGTTTATAGAAAGATGGCTCAAAAAACCATGAACTATGAACCATGAACTATGAACCAACCATGAAATTCGCAACAAAAGCTATACACGCAGGGCAGGAGCCCGATCCAACAACCGGGGCGGTGATGACACCGATCTACCAGACTTCAACCTACTGGCAAAAATCGCCGGGAGATAATAAGGGGTACGAATATTCGCGCGGGACAAACCCAACACGCCATGCGTTGGAAAACTGCCTGGCTGCGCTGGAAAATGCAAAATATGGGCTAGCTTTTTCGAGCGGCATGGGTGCTACAGACGCGGTGATGAAACTGCTGCAACCGGGCGACGAAGTGATCACCGGCAACGACCTTTACGGCGGCTCGTACCGGATCTTTACCAAAATATTTGCCAATTACGGCATCAAATTTCATTTTCTGAACCTTTCTGACCCGGAGATTATCAGGGAATATACCAATGAGCATACCAAACTGATCTGGATAGAAACGCCGACCAATCCTACCATGCAAATTGTGGATATTGAAGCTATCGCAAAGATCAGTAAAGAGAAAAATATCCTTTTGGCGGTTGATAATACCTTCGCTTCGCCATACCTGCAAAACCCGATTGATTTAGGCGCCGATATTGTAATGCACTCGGTGACCAAATACATCGGCGGCCACAGCGACGTGGTAATGGGTGCCTTAATGCTGAATGACGAGGATCTGTACAAAAGGCTGTGGTTTATCTACAATGCCTGCGGTGCAACGCCGGGCCCTATGGACAGCTTTTTAGTGCTTCGCGGTATCAAAACGCTGCACCTTCGCATGAAGGCCCATTGTGAAAATGGCCGGATCATTGCTGAATATTTGAAAACTCACCCCAAAGTAGATAAGATCTATTGGCCGGGCTTTACAGATCACCCTAACCACGAAATTGCAAAAAAACAAATGCGTGATTTTGGCGGGATGATCTCTATTACCCTTAAAGATGCTGATTTAAAGGAAACATACCGCATCGCCTCGTCATTTAAAGTATTTGCACTTGCCGAATCATTAGGGGGCGTTGAGTCGCTGATCAACCACCCCGTCAGCATGACGCACGGCTCTATCCCAAAGGAAGAGCGTGAAAAAGTAGGCGTGGTAGATAACCTATTGCGTTTAAGCGTCGGAGTGGAGGATGTGGAGGATTTGTTGGAGGATTTGAAACAGGCATTAGGCCCCCTGACCCCCTAAGTGGGAACAAAAAGTATAACTGTTTAGAAATGGCCAGCTGGATTCAAAAAGTTAATGAAAAATGGAAACCGGAGGGAGTTAAATTAAATCCACCTGCAACCAATGATGAAATCGAAAAGACAGAAACAATTTTGAATTTTAAGTTCCCGGAAGATTTTAGAAAGTTTTATCTCGTGATAGATGGATTTAGAAGCTTTGATATGGAGCACCACATGTTTACTTTCTGGTCATTAGAAACAATCATTGAAGAATATAACAGATGGGGCGACAAGGAGTTTATTGGCTTCAGCGACTATTTAATCGCAAGTCACGCGATTGGGTTTAAAAGAAACGAAAAGGGGATTTTTAAACTTTACGATGAACCAATTCCGATAGCAGAAACATTTGAAGAGGTCGTAAATATGATTAATTCCGGCTCTCAACTCATCTATTAATGGATTTAGTTACCCCAAACGCCAAGTTTCTTTCTATTTTGGACGGCGACGGAATTAAGGCATTTCTTGACGCTAAAGCATCCCAATACAATCAACCTGCTTTTATTCCCAATGATCCCGTCTCCATCCCGCACTTGTTCACCAAACAACAGGATATCGAGATCATGGGGCTGTGGGCTGCAGTATTGGCCTGGGGGCAGCGGGTAACCATCATCAATAAGTGCCACGAATTAATTAAACTGATGGACGGCGCGCCCTATGATTTCATCATGAATCACGAAGAAGCCGACCTTAAAAAGCTGCTGCAATTTAAGCACCGAACGTTTAATGATACCGATACGCTCTATTTTATTTCGTTTTTCAGGCACCATTATTCAAAGTATGAATCACTGGAATCTGCATTCATGCCCCCCAGCCCCCTAAAGGGGGAGCTTGCGGTTGAACAATCGCTTAATTACTTCCGTTCGTACTTCTTTTCCCTGCCTGATTTCCCTCATCGTACCAAAAAGCACATCTCGTCACCTTCACAAAAATCAACCTGCAAGCGGCTGAATATGTTTTTACGCTGGATGGTACGGAAGGACGATTGCGGCGTTGATTTCGGCATCTGGAACCACATCAAACCGGCAGAACTCATTATTCCCTGCGACCTGCACGTCGACCGGGTGGCACGTAAACTCAACCTCATCACCCGCAAACAAACCGACTGGCAAACCGCCGTTGAACTCACCGAACGACTAAGAGAATTTGACCCTATTGACCCGGTGAAGTATGATTTTGCATTGTTTGCGTTGGGGATTGAGGAGCATTTTTAGTTATTTAGGATTTCACTGATTTTGTGAGTTGATTTCACCGATTTTGGGGATCTGCAATT
>NZ_CAIWNH010000108.1 GCF_903913935.1 uncultured Mucilaginibacter sp. | reverse complement strand
TGGTTTAATATATTGTCTTCCATTAAAAATTATAAGTCTAACCCCAATTATGCATTGTGTATGTATAACGCAATATACAACATTCCGCTTTATTAAAAACCATAATTGTTCAGCTTAAAACCGTTTATTCAACAATTTCAATCAGGGGGCTTCTATTAATGGTGTATCTATTATTTGAATTTTCTTCCCATCCTGCACAAATAAAACTGATACCGCGCCTAAAACCATGAATCCGCCAGCCATAATTAAACCATAAACTGCATGGTCTGAAAAAATATATTTCATCAAAAACTTCCCGCTTACCCCACTAACAATTTGGGGCATAGTGATAAAAAGGTTGAATATACCCATATAAACCCCAATTTTTTTTGCAGGTATAGCGCTTGATAATATGGCATAAGGCATTGCCAGGATGCTACCCCAGGCTAATCCAATGCCTATCATCGGCAGGATAAGCACGTAATCATTTTGAATAAAGAATATGGATATTAACCCCAGACCGCCCATAGTTAACGAAAATGCATGTGTTTTTTTCCTGCTCGACTTGCGTACAATCCGTGGCAGCAACAATGCATAAGCCGCAGATACAATGTTATAAACACCAAAAAGAACGCCAACCCAGTTGCCCGCCGTGTTGTAGGCGTGCGAGGATGTGTCACCAGCTTTAATGTGATAAACGTGTTCAGCGATTGCCGGCGTGGTATATACCCACATGGAGAAAAGAGCAAACCAGGAAAAAAACTGCACGATACCCAATTGCCACATGGTTTTTGGCATACTAAACAAGTCGGAAAATATCTGGACCAGTCCACTCTTTTTTTCCTCTTCTTCAATCTCCGGCTCATGAAATTTAGCATATTCTTCCGGCGGATATTCCTTTGTTTTAATTACGGTCCACAATATCGAGCCGATAAGGGTTAAAGCGCCTATGTAAAATGAAAATAAAAGGTTATTAGGGACATGGCCTTGGGGTGCAGTATCAGACACGCCCAGCCAGTTGGCAAAAACGTACGGTAACCACGAACCAATTACAGCACCTACACCGATAAGGCAGGTTTGCATCGAGAAGCCATCGTTATGCTGGCTGTCGGGCAAATTATCAGCAACTAACGCCCTGAAAGGTTCCATTGCAACATTAAAGGATGCATCCATGATCATCAGCATACCCGCGCCAACAACAATAGGTGGTATAATAGCCGCCAGCATGGATGAGTTCGGCATAAATAATAAGGCTACGCCAGAAAGGAGTGCACCTGTTAAAAAATATGGGCGCCTGCGACCCAGCCGGGTCCAGGTACGGTCGCTGTAATGTCCGATAATGGGTTGAATGATCATCCCTGTAATCGGCGCAGCCAGCCAAAATAATGACAAATTTTCAACGTCAGCACCAAAGGTTTGCAGGATCCGGCTGGCGTTTCCTGTTTGCAGGGCAAAGCCAAATTGAATACCCAAAAAGCCGAAGCTCATGTTAAAGATCTGCCAAAAACTCATTCTCGGTTTTTGAACGACGCCGCTGGTTGCCATATTTTATATTTGGTTCAATTGTTTAGTTGGTTCAATTGTTCATTAGTTCAATTGTTCATTGGTTCAATGGTTCATTAGTTCATTGGTAAACTGTTTAAAACTATGTCTATTCGTACGACAATACGTTTGTCGTACTTAGTGAACATAAGTATCTTAAAAACACCAATGAACTAACAAACCAGTGAACCAATGAACCTAAAAGCTAAGCAACATCCCGCTTGAAGCCGGTAACGTTACCTTTATACCATCCGCAATATTACCTGTACTGAATTTATTACCGCTTAGCAGGTCAACAAAATCCTTTTTACCGTTCAGGTTTAATTTTTGAAGCAGGTCATCGGGCAGTTTAATTTGTATCTGGCTTTCGTTTCGGTTAAAATTGGTAATCACTAATATACGTTGTTTATCGGTATATCGAAGGAAGATATATAAATGTTGATCAAATCCCGGTTGTTTTTCATTAGCGATCATTAATTCCCAAAAACCTCCTGAGTTTAAAGCTTCGTTATCACTAACCACATTTAGCAAGGTGCTATAAAAACCACGCAGTTTTTTTTGATCGTCAGACAGCTGGCCACCATCAAACTTACCGCCGTTCATCCATTTTTGCTGCTCCGGTACTCCCCAATAGTCAAAAATGGAGGTACGTCCGTCATCACCGCTAAAACCTTCACTGCCTTTGGCCGGTTCGCCAACCTCCTGGCCGTTATAGACCATTACCGGACCAGTTGAAAGCGTCGCTGTTACTATCATTCCCGGAAATGCCAACCAGGGATTACCTGCAAATTGTGAGGAGGCAATGCGCTGCTCATCATGGTTTTCCATAAAACGCAGCATGTGCTCGTCAATTCCTTTTGAATCACGGTTCCAAACCTGGTTGATATCCCAGGTGGTTGCGTGCGGATCATTGCACGTTAGCCGCCTGATGGCATCGTATAGGCCTACCTTATCATACAGGTAATCAAATTTCCCGGTATTGATGTATTTTGAGTAAAGCGCTGAATTATATGCTTCGCCAATAAATATCAGGTCAGGGTGTTCCGCTTTCAGTTTTGGTATTACCCATCCCCAAAACTCAAATGGCACCATTTCTACCATATCGCACCTGAAACCATCCACCCCTTTGGCGCTCCAGAATTTCAGTATATCATAAATTTTATTCCAAAGCGGGGGGATAGGATCGAAATGCGGAGTACGGCCATTCTGGTAATCCACGCCATAGTTCAGTTTCATGGTTTCAAACCAGTCGTTTATACTGGGTGCAGCGCTAAAAACATCATTCCCGGTAGCCTTTGCGGGGTTTTCATCAAAGTGACCATCCTTTAGCGGGCTTTTAAATTCGTTGCCACCGGGGTTATAACCGGGAGGAACAACAAAAGGCTGCCCCGGCATATAATAGAAATCGTTTTTAGGATCAAAAGCTTTTGACTTATCATCATCCTGGCCAAAATCATGCACACCGGCTGGTTTTACATCCGAGGCATAAGTGCGTGCCACATGGTTGGGCACCAGGTCCATAATTACGCTGAGACCGTTTTTATGAGTCCGATCGATTAAAGCCTGGTATTCGGTCATCCGGTTTTTAACGTCAACAGCCAGGTCAGGGTCAACATCATAATAGTCTTTGATGGCATAGGGTGAACCAGCCCTACCTTTTACAATATCCGGATCATCTGCTTTGATGCCGTAGGCCGAATAATCCGTCATGGTGGCATGCTCAATTACCCCGGTGAACCAAACATAGGTAAAACCCATGTTTTTTATTTCCTGAAGGGCCTTGTCGCTGATATCGTTAAACTTTCCGGAACCGTTCTCGTCAATGGACCCATAATATTTATTAAGGGTTTTGGTATTGCCAAAATATCGGGGAAGCAGTTGATAGATAATTAATTTATGATTTGGGGACGATTGTTCCATTGCTCTTTGTTGTACTGAATGCTGCGCCTGGGAAAATAAAAAGTCAGGCATTAATAACGCCATGATGATACAAAAAATACCGGAGATTTTACCATGCACCATTCTACGATCAATTATGCCTCAACCAATAATTCGTCATCCGGCTTTACCAGTTGCTCTTTATCATAAACCAATACAGTAGTTTCGCTGCCAGAAAGGTTTTTGATCTGCACACCATCCTTACTCACTTTTATATTCAACAAAGCGCCGCGGAAGCCGATGTGGAACGAGAATGAACGCCATTTGCCGGGCAGGAATGGCTGGAATGATAATTTACCATCCTTCACCCTCATCCCGCCAAAACCTTCAATTACTGACATCCACGTACCCGCCATCGAGGTAATGTGACAGCCGTCTTCGGTGTCA
>NZ_CAIWNH010000107.1 GCF_903913935.1 uncultured Mucilaginibacter sp. | reverse complement strand
CATTACGCTACAACTTAATGTAAGGGCAGTCAGGGCGATCATTATTCTTTTCATGTTTTCTTTAGTTAGTGTTCTTAATATATACCCAATAATAAAGCCACGTTAATGGATCTAAGCTTTTACTTTAAGCATACTCGCGTTGATAGCTACAACAACGGTACTTACCGTCATTAATGCCGCACCCATGGCCGGGCTTAATACAATACCCTGGTTATATAATACCCCTGCCGCAAGCGGCAAAGCAATAACATTATAACCTGTTGCCCAGACCAGGTTCTGGATCATCTTACGATAAGTCGCTTTACCAAACAAGATTAAATTCACAATATCCTTTGGATTACTGTTTACCAAAACAATTCCAGCGGTGGCAGCGGCTATATCGCTCCCTGAACCCACGGCGATACCAATATCCGCCTGGGCCAATGCAGGCGCATCGTTCACGCCGTCGCCGGTCATGGCTACAAACTCGCCTTTTTTTTGTAATGCCTTTATTTCTTTCAACTTTTGATCTGGCAGTACTTCGGCGATAAAACTATCCATACCCAAAGTTTTACTTACGCTTGCTGCCACTTTACTATTGTCACCGGTAAGCAGTATGGATTTGATGTTTTCTTGCTTTAAAACTTTAATCGCCTCTGCTGATTCTGATCGTATTTTATCAGACAGCGCCATATATCCGGCCAATTTTTTATCAATAATTACAAATACGACTGTTTCTGTATCATCGGCGGTAAAGCCCTCTGGCAGCGCTAATTTATTTTCCTTTAAATAACCGGGACTAACCACCAACAGCTTTTTTCCTTCTACGGTCGCTTCAACTCCCATGCCGGTGATCGCCTTAAAGTTCTCCGCTTTCGGAACGGTTATTTTTAAATCCTTTGCTTTTTGCAGGATACCTGTGGCAATGGGATGCTCAGAGTTTTGTTCCAGCGCAGATGCCAGGCGTACCAGTTCATTTTCTTTGATGTCTTTATCTGACGAAACAACTTTAGATACTTCAAACTTCCCTACCGTAAGCGTACCTGTTTTATCAAACACTACCGTTGTAATCTTTCTCGAATCTTCGAATGCATTCCTGTTTTTGATCAATAATCCATGTTTTGCGGCCAAAGCAGTTGATTTAGCTACCACTAAGGGTACGGCCAGCCCAAGGGCATGCGGACAACAGATTACAACTACGGTAACCATTCTTTCCATCGCAAAGGACAAGGGATGCCCGGTTAAAAACCAAAACAGGAACGTTGAAATACCAGTCAACAGTGCGATAATAGTTAACCATTTTGCGGCGGTATCTGCCAGCAACTGGGTTTGTGATTTTGACTTTTGTGCATCATCTACCAGCTTGACGACCTGCGAGAGATAAGAGTCTTTCGCCCCATGTGATACGGTAACTTTAAAAGAGCCGTTGCCATTGATGGAACCGGCAATAACTTTATCTCCTTTTACTTTTTTTACCGGTTTTGATTCCCCTGTCAGCATACTTTCATTGAGATAACTTTCTCCGTCCAGTATGATCCCATCTGCTGCAACTTTTTCACCCGGCTTAATCAATATGATATCCTTCTCTTTTAAAGTATCCGTTTTGACATCATGCACCTTATCATTCATCACCAGGTGTGCATCTGCCGGCATTAGCTGTACCAACAACTCAAGTTCATTGGATGCCCCCATAACCGAGCGCATTTCTATCCAATGGCCTAACAACATGATCAGGATCAACGTATCCAGTTCCCAAAAGAAATCCATTCCTTTTAAGCCGAACACAATTGCCGTACTATAACTGTAAGCAACTGTAATAGCAAAGCCGATCAGGAACATCATCCCCGGGGTTTTTGCTTTCACCTCGCTAATCAAACCTGTCAGGAACGGCCAGCCGCCATAAATGAAAACAACTGTAGACATTACAAACAAAATATAGCTTGAACCAGTGAAATACCAGTTGACACCCATGAAACGCTGAATCATGGTTGATAGCAGCATGATTGGAATGGTAAGCGCCAACACCACATAAAAGCGCTTTTTAAAATCGGTGATCATCATCGCATGGTGGTCATGCTCCGACATACCCTTGTGCGGATTTTGGTCTTGTTGCTTTTTACTATGATCCATATCCCCTGGCATTTTTGTCATCTCAATAGGTATTATTTAAATTACAAAACCGGTTTGTGATTTTCTTAAGGTCTAAAACATATTATGGAATCTTTTAAACATTCGTATTTGTAAAAGCCAGGTGGTCGATACCCCCCTCATACCTTTACTAATACGATTTATTTTTAGCTTACGGGTTTTAATTTCTTTTCCGGAACCAGCCGAAAAATCCTATTATTACAAAGAGTAAAACGATAATGGTGAGCCACCAATATATTTGCATTCCACCGAAACCTCCATTGTTGTTCATCATAGTTGTATATTTTAGTGATTGGTAATTTGATGATATTGTTTACTTTAAAATATTTTAAAAAGCAAAGTCAATATTAAAAAGTCTTCAGGCGGATTTTTTGCAAAAACCCGCCTGAATAAAATAATTAACAGGTAAGTGATGTTATAAGCTTTAAATATGAAAATTGTTTTAAACTTATCAGGCATTAGAAGTTCGTCTTTCTAAACAAGGTATATTTGGGCTTTTGTCTCGGCGGGATCGTCGGTGACAGACCGTGCGTAGACGAAAAAGTCGAACCATTAGTATTTGTTAAATACAAGAATTTCATGAAAATCTGCTAAAACAATTTTAATAGAATATTTTGGTGATTTTAAGTTGAGGTAGCTTTTAGAACACAGGTTTGTCAATGGTCAAATCTTTTATTTTCCAGGCAGTTCTTAATTGCTGTCGTACTTTATTCAAAGCTAAATCATCACCTGTGTTTTTATAAGCCAATCTAAGCCCAGTTAATGCCCAGCCATTATTAGGATTAACAACCAAGTCCTTTTTTAACACCTTAATTGCTCCGTTGTATCTGCCTGCTTTTAACAACAGTTCTCCCAAACATTGCCTTGCAGGTAGAGGCCAATCACGAGGCTCGTTATAGATTAGTTTGTCTTCGGCATTTACAGCCTTTTTTAAGATATTAGCGGCGGTACTATAACGTTTTTGTTTCTCAGAAATAACCCCCTGTAAAATAAGTCGGGCAACATCAGCTGCTTCATAAGCGGAACTAAAATTATCAAGAGGTGCCTTTAAAGATGCATCATCCATTTTATCGTTCAGCATTTTTAACTCGTTGTCAGCTTTAATGAGGTTGTCCTTCCCGCACCAGGCTAAACCTTTTGAAAAATGCATTATTATTGATGCATAGGCAACCGTATCTATTAATTTGATTTCCAAAATAGCATTCCACTTACCAAAACGAACCAGTGTTAATACTGGCTGCATATAGACGTATTGGAAAAAATTGCCGTCGGCACCTTTTAAAGATAGATAAGCCAAAGGTATAATGGCTTTAAGAGAGTCAGAACTGTTGATAGCTGTTTTATAATTACCGCCCATTTGTGCGCAGTTAATTTTTAAATGTATGTTGTGGATTTGGTATAATGCAGCTCCATTTATTATGGGTTCATATTGTTTCAAATAAAGACTATATCCCCTGATTGCAGCGTTATTATCCTTAATTCCTCGCTGATAATCACCCGTGCGGATATATATGTGTGAGGGCATATGCGTGATATGCGACACCAGCGGCATCAATGTATCCAGTATATGCGCACTGTTTAAAGCCATTTGCGGGGTAGATGATGCTTCCATTGTATGAATATAGTAATGGTTTGCACCGGGGTGTTTTGGGCTGATAGCGAGTGCATGTTCTAACAAGGATCGTATTTGGGCGGTCCACGGCTTTGGTGTAAAATCGTGGGTGTATAAATCCCACGGGTGCAATAGTAGCAAAGCATCTGCATAAAGCGTTACTACATCGGCATTGTTAGGATATTTAGAATATACCACTTGCATAGCCTCGGAATAGTTAATTCTCAGCTGCTTTACGCTGATGGTGCTGTCTTTACTGTACCGATGGCCCATAGCTTTAATAAGTTCCTTTTCCAGTGGAGAACAATTAGGGCTAAAAGTATTAGCTTCCACAGATGCTTCGTAAGCACCGGTGGGAGGAGAATAGCCATTTGGATAATTAATAGTTGGACCCATAGCCAATGATTTGCCATACCATGCCATTGCACACTGAGGGTCAAAATGGGTTGCTTTGGTAAAAGATGCGATCGCTTCAATCGAATGAAAAGCATAATACATGCTTAACCCCTGATTAAAATAAAATTGGGCACTGTCAGACGTAGTCGTAATTTTCAATTTGTATCTGCCCCAGCCTTTTAACGCAGGAATAACTAAGTTTGTATCTGCAGGATTATATGCTGAACCACATATGGCAACATGGCCGCTAAAACCTTTAAACCAAAACTGTTTTGTTGAGGTAACTTTCTTCTGATAATGGGAATAAAAAGATTGTGCGACAAAAAAAGCTATGACTAATGCAAAGCATATAATGATGCTATATTTTATTTTCATTTGAATTGCTTAAAAAGTATCTGTATTTGCAATTTAAGCTTTTTTGACTAATTATTACAATCGTATGATTTAACTTTAGAGGAAATATCACTCCGCTACCTAATAATTAAGTCCAATATTAATATCTGACTTAATTATTTATAATTAAGTCAAAACAGATGAAATCAAAATTAGAACACACTTCTGCTAGGTACCTAAAGAATTTGAGCCTAAAAACACAATTATTTAAAAAATCCGGCAAAAAAATATAAAAATAAAAAACCCCGCACGTACGTCGGTACTTGCGAGGTTTTTGTACTCAAAGCGGGACTATTCTCGAACCATTTTATTGAAGATTTACAAAGAATAGCTTGTTTGGTGGCTTAATGGACACATTAATAATTACAAGGTGGGACAAAAATCGAACCATCTAAGTATTTGGTAAAATATAAGAGACATTATTTTTAAGGTCGTGTAATCTCTTAGGTTATATAAAAAGTTCCTATCAAATGGAATTAGTTTTAAGCGCAGCCGCCAAACTTTTTAGTTTATCTGGAATTTCGTCGAGAGGTATTACGAAATCTACATTACCTGAGTCCTGGGCACTGAGCGGCATGAAGTCGACTTCGGCAGACAGGTCCTGAGCAAAGGTTTTTCCTCCGTTTGCCTTGATTTGCTTGCAGCCCTTTGTGCCATCACCATCATATCCGGAAAGTACAATACCAATCGCACGATCGCCCATTGCCTCTGCCAAAGATGTAAAAAATAAATCCACCTGTTTATTCCTGCCGGAGCGTGGGGAGATGACTTTGAAAGTATAATTCTCCATTAGAAGATCCGCATCAGGAGGAATCACATAAACGCAATTTGCCTGAATTAGCATCGCTTCAGCAGCCACTCTTACAGTCATTTTGGTATGGCGCGACAGAATTTCAACTAACTGACTAACGGCGGTGGGGTTCATGTGAGAAATAATGACAAAGGCCATACCCGTATTTGACGGCATGGCATCCAATAATGCCTTATATGCATTAAGTGCTCCCGCTGAGCCGCCAATACCAACAATTAGGTTAGGATGTGATGCTCCCATATCTACGAAAGATACACCCCTTTTTTTATTAATCACCTTTATCTTGCTTAATTAATTTTTCACCCTCAGAAACATTTTTACCGATTTTCTTTTTCTTATCCGCTACCGCTGTAGATTTACCGTCCATTGGCACCAATTTAATTCCATCATCACTCAAAATTAATTTGTGTACATCACTGTCGTGGCCCGTGCCACGAGACTTAACAATGAAAAGTCCACGAATTCGTTTTTTACTGACGTCTTCTTCTAACTCTCTCACTACTATCCAGGTGTCGATTAAAGAGGAGACCCCAATTTCACCGCTTGTGTCGTTTTGTGAGGCTGAAGAAACAAGGCTTGTAAAAAAGCTTGTGATGCCATTGGATTTTAAAAGATCGATCATGCGGGTAATCATTGATCGGATTTCACGCTGGTCCCCCTCTCCAATTAGACTTGTCAGTGGATCTATAACAACCGCTTTTGGTTTGAATTCTGCAATAAGCTTATATAGATCAAGTAAATGCATTTCCAAACCAAAAAAGGAAGGTCTGGTAGAAACAATCTTTAAGAGCCCTTTATTTATCATCGGTTCAAAATGAAAACCTATAGAACTCATATTTTGAGTGAGCTGCCCTGCAGATTCTTCATAGGATAAGAAAAGACAGCGTTCGCCACGTTTACAACTTGCCAAAGCGAATGCAGCAGCTAAGCTTGTTTTTCCGGTGCCTGCGGTACCTGAAGCAAGCACTGTGCTTCCCATGGTATAACCTGGTTTACCTCCTTTGAACAATTTGTCTAATGATGGAATTCCTGTCGAAACTTTCATAGACAAGCCTGGTTGATCAAGCCCCGCTGATGTGATGGGGATTACAGAAAGTCCATCTTTATCAATAACGAAAGGATATTCGTTTGTTCCATGTTTTGAACCCCGATATTTAACTATACGGATCCTACGAATGGCAATTTGATCCTTAACCCTGTTATCCAGAAGAATGATGCAGTCGGAAATGTACTGTTCCAGGCCATGCCGGGTATAAAATTCTTGTATAGGCTCTCCGGTAACAACCGCGGTTACTTTTTTTTCCTTAAGCCACCTAAAAAGTCTTTTTATCTCTAAGCGAAGAATGCCAGCATCTGTGATACCTGCAAACAGAGATTCAATAGAATCTAAAACAACTCGTTTGGCGCCAATGGAATCAATGGCATGTTCCAAACGAACGAATAACCCTTCCAGGTTAAAGTCAAGCTCCTGTATATCTTTGCGCTCCAAAAGAACATGTGCAATCAGGATTTTTTTTTGGGAAACAAGCCCTTGTAAATCCAGGTTTAGAGAAGCCACGTCTTTATAAAGTTCATCTTCTGTTTCTTCAAAGGACATGAATACGCCGGGCTCTTTGAATTTGATCGCACCGTTGATTAAAAAATCAATCCCAAAAAGGGTTTTTCCGGAGCCTGTACTTCCACTAACTAAAGTGGTCCTGTTTTTCGGAAGGCCGCCGTCAGTAATTTCGTCAAAGCCTTTAATGCCGGTAAGGCACTTTTGTAGTTGCTTAGGATGGTCAGCGCTTTTTTTCATGTTGGTTTTTTTGCTCACGATTTTACGGTACACTCAAGCGGCCGTATTTATAATAGGAAACCCCCTATTAGGGCATTAAATATAAATGAGCATACAGCAGTATGAACAATAACTCGAGGGGTTTGTGTTAATAGAATTGATTTAAAACCCACTAGTCCGAATGTTGTTAAAACTATACCTAAAATTACGGCACCGATAATTGCCGGGAGATTAAGGAAATCTTCATTTGTTCCTGACCAAATCGAACTAAATAGAAAAAAGTATTGATCGTCGGCACTTACTAATTATAGAATTTCATAAGTTACCCCTTAGGTATTATTGTTAGCGTCTATAAAAGAAAGTTTGATAGAAACACGCAAGTACGACGGTACTTGCGTGTTATTGTACTCAGAGCGGGACTGTTCTCGAACCAATTTATTGAAGATTTACAAAGAATAGCTTGTTTGGAAGCTTGATGGGAACACTGAAAATAATAAACCGGGACATTTTTCGAACTCTCTAAATAAATAGATAAGTCAAAACCATACCATAATCGAAAAAAGGAAAAAAGCGATTGGAATGTTAAGTATTACGGTTAAATTG
>NZ_CAIWNH010000106.1 GCF_903913935.1 uncultured Mucilaginibacter sp. | reverse complement strand
CAAATGCAAAAGAGCGATGTGACGCATTTGTCAATCTTTACAGTAAAATGAAAACCGAAGCAGGAGAAATTGTAAAAAAGCATAAATAAATAACCAAGATTAATTTTTGTTTTTGCCAATGTCGACTCATTTTATTTTTTTTCGAAAAATCCAGGCAGGCTAAACTAAAATCTGCTTTAATTCGCTCAGAACGTGCATTTGATCAAGAAGTCGGTTCGTAAAACGTACTGTCTGGGGAGCAAAGTTCCGAATTTTCACCGGGCTTTTTTTATTTTAGTCACTTACCCATTTCTCAATCACCCTTTATCATCATACTCCCCCTGCAACGCGTATTTTCCAAAGGTGACCAAGCCAATGGTAATGATCGGAGTAAGTACGATTACTACAATAATGCCGAATATCAGGTCGTCGGGCTTGCCTGTTGCCATCTTTGGAATACCTAATTCAACAATGCCCAGATAGGCGAAAATTAAGCCAAGCAATATCCACACAAAACCGAGCATTCTTTTCAGCCTGTTCTTTTTAGCAGGATTTTTTATTGGTGCAGGCAGCTCTTCATTATTTTCCCTGAGGTATAAAATCCCAATTACCAAACTGATGCTCATAAGTATAATTGCATAGTTAAGGCCGGCCAGGTAATAATCGGGGCTGTGGTTCATATTGGCTTTTGCTATTAAATACGCGGATATAACCGGGGCCATGCCACCGAAGATGCCGAAACCTATGTGATAAGGCAGCGACATAGAGGTATAACGGATCTTCAACGGAAACAACTCGACTAAATATGCCGCAGAAGCTCCGTGAGCCATGGCGACGACAATCACCAAAAGAAAAACTAACAAAACAAGCTTTAGCTCGTCGGGCTGGCTGATTTTGATAACTCTTGAAATCTCCGGATTAGTTATGCCAGGCGTTTGCTTTTTTACTTCAGCTAAAACGGTGCCATCTGTATAAAAATGCTGCGTGGTTGTTAGGGTAAGATACTCCTTATTTGGCAAACTTTGCCGTTTTACATCAACCCTCATAGCGGATTTATTCTCTACTTTTTTTTGAAGATCAACAGTTTGGTAAATCTGATCGAAAACCGGACGAAAACCTACGATCCCCAAAAAAGGGCCCATCATTAGTATAGGTTTTTTACCGACACGATCGGATAACCAGCCAAAGAACATGTACAGGGGGGCGCCACATGTTACACCGATAATTAATAACAGGTTTGCCTGGTCATAGTCGACAAACATAAATTTAACTAGGAAGCTTTGCAGAAAAAAAGTTGTAGAGTAACCCACCACGCCAATTCCAAGGGTTAATCCGAAGATGGCTAACAGCACTACTTTTAAATTTTCCTTATTCCCAAATGAGTCTTTCAAAGGATTGCGCGAAGTTTTGCCTTCTGCTTTAGCCTTGGCAAACAAGGGCGACTCCGACATATTTCTCCTGATAATTACTGATACGATCACCAACACACTTGATAAAAGGAAAGGGATACGCCAACCCCAGCTTTCCCAGCTGGCTATTGACATGGAATTTTTTGTTGCCATGATCACCCCAAATGCCACAGCAACGCCAAAACCACCCGTAAATGTTATCCAGGATGTCAAAAATCCCCGTTTATTTACCGGTGAATGCTCGGCCACAAAGGTGGCAGCTCCACCAAACTCGCCGCCAATGGCCAGTCCTTGTAAAATCCTTAAAGTAAGTACTATAATTGGAGCCCAAAAACCAATGGTTTGATAAGCCGGTATAAGACCAATGGCAAAGGTGGCGCCGCCCATCAGCACAATGGTAACCATGAACGTATATTTTCGCCCGATCAGATCTCCCAAACGACCAAAAAACAACGCGCCAAACGGTCGTACCAGCATCCCGGCCGCAAAAGTGGCCAGTGTAGCCAAAAAGGCCGCAGTAGGATTCCCTGCGGGGAAAAATTTTGTGGAGATAATCGTAGCCAGGCTTCCGAAAATATAAAAATCATAAAATTCGAAAAGTGCTCCGACGGTCGATGCAGCAATAATTGGGACTAACGATTTTGCCGGATTTTGCGGTTGGGGCGGCTGCATCAGTAAGATTTAAAACTGTTGAATTGTGGGTTTAATTAATGGGTAATAATAATATAAAATATTGACAAATAATAATATGTCTAAATTTATCTGGCTGTTAATCAGGGGGACGCAGGTTCGAACCGTGCCCAGGGAGCAGAAAGGGCAGGGACGGTAAAACGGTCGCTTGCACTTCGATTTTGCTTCAAAAGGCTTCTGTAGCAATTGTGTACAAGGATATAATCCACCCATAAAAGCGGTTCGATGTCGCAATTCATCAAATACCAACTTTTCAGGATGCATCGAAATAGTTAATTTCCTCCTGGCGGAAGTTGCTGACTTAGACGACTACGACAATTACTAAAATTTTTCGGAGTTTAATTCGGAAAATAATTAAAAATAAATTTGCGCAACTTAAAAGTTGCATATATATTTGCAACCTGTAGGTTGCTTAATTAGGTATTGCAAAATGAAACAAGATATATTCCAGGCTATAGCTGACCCAACGCGCAGGGCTATTTTAACTTTAATTGCTATCCAGGCATTAACGCCAAATGTAATGGCAGAGAAATTTGATATGAGCCGGCAGGCTGTATCGAAGCATATTAAAGTATTGCACGAATGCGAACTGATTAAACCT
>NZ_CAIWNH010000105.1 GCF_903913935.1 uncultured Mucilaginibacter sp. | reverse complement strand
TGAGCTTGATATGCAGGGAGTGGCAGATGTGAGCATTTATAATGCAAATATTGCTTACCGATATGGCAATGAGAACTTTACCCAGGATTTTTATGATCATCGCTGGCACGGTGCAGGTACTTCAAATACCTATCCTTCAGTAAATGTAGGCGCAAACGCCAATGCTGCCCCTAATTCGTTTTATGTTGAAAGCGGTGCATATTTCAGGGTGCGTAATGCACAATTAGGCTATACCTTCCCGGCAGCGGGCCTTAAAGCATTGGGTATACAAAAACTACGAGTATTTGCCAACGCGCAAAACGCCCTTAATATATTTGGCTATAAAGGATTCAATCCTGAAGTTGGTGGAGATGTGTTGGGTCGCGGAATAGACGCCAACGTTTATCCACTTTATGCCACCTATAACTTTGGCGTTAACTTAACATTTTAACATATAAATGATGACAAATATGAAAAAGTATTTAAAAGGCGCCGCGGGTATTTTCTTACTCCTTGCCCTTATATCAGTTCAAAGCTGTAAAAAAAGCTTTTTGGATGTAACCGCCAAAGGAACGGTTGCTTCAACTCAATTCTGGCAATCGCAGGCCGATGCTACCTCAGCAGTGGATGCGATGTACGCAAACCTGCACACATGGAACAACATAGCTTTCGCCCCTATAGCCGTTGAAAGCATGGGTTCGGACGACGCTGAAAAGGGCAGCAGCCCGACGGATGCATCGTTTATGAACGATTTCCATTTTTTCACTGCGAATTCCGGCGAGGGTCAGATTGCCGATTTTTGGGCAGGTGAGTATCAAACCATCAACTTTGCCAACCAGATCCTTGACAATGTACCGGGCATTAGTATGGATGCCTCTTTAAAGGGAAGGTACCTGGCAGAAGCTAAAGTTATCAGGGCCTATGCGTATTTCAGGCTGGTTAGAGCATTCGGCGACGTACCTTTACGTTTGCATGTGCCTAAAATAGCAAGTGAATATAATATCCCCCGTACCGCCAAGGCGCAGGTTTGGGCCGCGATCGAAGCCGATTTAACAGATGCTGCATCAGTATTGCCTCAATCTTACAGTGCCGCAGATATCGGCCATGTAACTAAAGGCGCTGCATTGGCACTTCACGCAAAAGCGGCTTTATATCAAAAGAAATGGGCCGATGTGGTTACCTTAACTAATGCAGTTACTGCGCTGGGCTATACCTTATTCCCGAACTACGAACAGATGTTCAGGTCCAATAATAAAAATAATTCTGAATCAATTTTTGAGATCCAGTGTATGCTGATCCCAAACAATCCCGGTGCGTCAAATTCACAATATTCACAGGTACAGGGCGTGCGCGGTTCAACAGGTGGCGGCTGGGGATTTAATGTGCCTAGCGCTGACTTAGCGGCTGCTTTTGAAACCGGCGACCCACGCAGGGATGCAACTATCATCTTCAGGGGCGAAACAACACCCGAAGGAGATGTGATCCCTGCATCAGGTGATAACCCGATGTATAACCAAAAATCATACGTGCCCTTCAGCCTGTATGTTTCCGGCTATAACGAAGGTTGCCAGCAGGATAAGATCGTTTTGCGTTATGCCGATGTTCTGTTAATGAATGCAGAAGCAAACAACGAACTGGGTAACGCTGCGCCCGCCTTAATTTCTTTGGAAATGGTTAGGGCACGTGCAAGAGCAGGTAATGCTGCTATTTTGCCAAAAATAACGACTACTGACCAGGGTGCGCTGCGCACCGCAATCTATAACGAGCGCCGCGTTGAGCTGGCCATGGAATTTGACCGTTATTTTGACGTGATCCGCCAGGGCCGTGGAACAGCTGTATTCGGTTCACGCGGATGGAAAGCCGGCAAAAATGAAGTTTGGCCGATCCCTCAAAATGAAATTGATCTGAGCGCGGGTACTTTAACCCAAAATGCTGGTTATTAATTTATTTAATAAAGAAAGAAATGATGAAATCAATTAAAAAAATATTTATGGCGGGCCTGGCTGGCTTTGCTATAATTTTATCAATAACCTCGTGCCAGAAAAGTTTCGACCCAAAGACTTATGCGCCAACGAAGCCGTTGCCAACCTTTGGAGGATACAGTAATTCAAAGGATATTGAACCGGGTAATTTGGTTGCTTACTGGCCGTTTAATGGCAGCCTTGCTGATAGTTTATCAGCTACCACAGGAGTTGCAACAGGAACAAGCTTTGGTACCGGCGTTATCGGAAAAGGATTACAAGGTGCTGATAACGGTTATGTAGTATCAAACACACCCGCAGCGGTAAAAGCTTTACATAGCTTTACGATTAGTTTATGGGTTAAAATGCCTCAAAACACCAGCGCTCTTGGGCTTATAAGTATCGCTCACAGTCAGAATTTTTGGGGTAATTTTGATATTTTCTTTGACAACGGCGGAACAGCAACAACAGGCGTTTTAAAGGTGCACGCGTTTAACAACAGTACAGGTCCTTCTGGTTCAGACGCATGGGAAGGTGGTTATACAGTTGCCAATCCATGGAATGCCTGGGTAAATATCGAAGTAACTTACGATGATAGCTCATCTACGGTTATTGTTTATTACAACGGAGCCCAGGCGGGTACAAATACAGCTACAGGATTTGCACCGCTTAATTGGTCAGCTGCTGACAAAATAGCTTTCGGGACTTTACAGTTTCAAACTACGCCGTCTCTTACATCAGCTACCGGTGCACAGGGCTGGGCCGGTTATTTAACAGGAGTATTAGACCAGGTAAGGGTATACAATAAAGTCTTATCGTCATCAGAAGCATCTGCTTTATACAACCTTGAAAAATTAGGAAGATAATATTTGATTGATTGAGTTTGGTTACAAGGTTGTTTGTCCGTCCGTCTGCCTCCACAGGCAGACGGCGGATCAGGCAGCCTTTTTTGTGAATGATGTACAATTGATTTAACTTAATAGTGATGGGGATAAAAAACTTAAAAATCTGTTTAATTGCAGCAATATTTTTTGTTTTGTGGGGATGCAGTAAAAGTAAACAGCCAACACCTGTTACGCCTGTTCCGCCGGCACTCAGCTTTAGCGCATTAAAGGTTAATGGCACCTATAACGGTTTTAATTACCAGGGGGTAAATAATTCGCCTGTTATCAGGATCTCTTTTTCGGCGCCGCTCAGCCATACGTCCGTCGCCGGCGCGGTTTCATTTAACAATAAAGTGGGCGCAGGAGTGAATTTTACTACCTCTTATCAAAACAACGATAGTACTGTTGTCATCACACCAACAGCATTGCAATCAATCACCCAGTACACTTTAAATATCTCAACCGCTTTAAAATCTGCCGCCGGCGGCACCTTGCAATCGGCAATAGCGATCGACTTAACAACAGCAGTTGACACCACCAATAAATTTCCGGCATTAACAGATAACCAGTTGCTTGATTTGGTTCAAAAACAAACACTGAAGTATTTCTATGATTTCGGCCATCCGGTAAGTGGCCTCGCCCGCGAACGCAATACCTCGGGGGACATCGTTACGATGGGCGGGTCGGGCTTTGGCATTATGGCCCTGGTAGTTGGCGCTAACCGCCAGTTTATTACCCGGGCACAGGCTTTGGCAAGGTTGCAAACAATTGTAGCCTTTTTATTAAAAGCACAAACATTTCACGGCGCGTTTCCGCATTGGATGAATGGGGCCACAGGCGCAGTAGTGCCTTTCAGTACCCAGGATGATGGCGCCGACCTGGTAGAAACCGCCTACTTAATGGAAGGACTGCTAACCGCACGCCAGTATTTTAATGCCGGCAGTCCGGCTGAAACCCAGCTGCAGGCGGATATCAACACGCTTTATAATAATGTTGACTGGAACTGGTTTACCAACGGCGGGCAGAATGTCCTGTTTTGGCATTGGAGCCCCAATTATGGCTGGTCATCCAATATGCAGATCAATGGATGGGACGAGGCCCTTATTACTTACGTTATGGCAGCTTCGTCAACTACCCATCCCATAACAAAAGCGGTTTATGATAATGGTTGGGCAGGCAATGGCAGTATGAAAAATGGAAATACCTATTTCAATACCGTTTTACCTTTGGGCCCGGCAGAAGGCGGCCCGCTGTTTTTTGCGCATTATTCGTTTTTAGGCATAAACCCGAATGGATTATCAGACACTTATGCAACCTACGACGTGCAAAATAAAGCGCATGCTACTATTAATTATAACTATTGTGTTGCTAATCCGGCCGGTCACTATGGCTATGGTGCCAATTGCTGGGGATTAACAGCAAGTGATATTGAAAGCGGTTATACGGCGAGTTCGCCAACAAATGATGTGGGTACCATCGCACCAACTGCTGCCATCGCTTCATTACCCTATACGCCAACACAATCTATGCACGCTCTAAGATATTTTTATTACAAACTAGGCGATAAAACATGGGGCCCCTACGGTTTCTATGACGCTTTTGACCTGGATAACACCTGGTTTGCCAGTTCAGACCTGGCGATTGATGAGGGGCCAATTATTGATATGATTGAAAACTACCGGAGCGGTTTGCTCTGGAATTTATTTATGAGCTGCCCCGAAGTAAAAACAGGTATGAAAAACCTGGGCTTTCAAAGCCCTAATTTATAACGATCAGCCAACCCGGCCAGAGATTTTGTGGCGGCTGAATTTAATATACGAACAAACAGATGAAAAAACTGATACTATTATCCCTTGTAATTACACTCACCTATTGCTGCCAGGCCCAGAACCCGGGAAAAACGGAAGCAGTGGAAGGTATAAAACCCGTTGGAGTAATAAAAAATTTGACTGACAGTGCGCTGCTTGATGTAGTGCAGCGCCAAACATTCCGTTATTTTTGGGATTTTGGCCACCCGGTGAGTGGCCTTGCCCGCGAAAGGAATAACGTAGCCTATGATTATGGCAACGAAGTTGTAACCATTGGTGGCTCGGGCTTTGGAGTGATGAGCTTAATAGTAGCTGATCACAGGAAATGGATCACCCACCAACAGGCTGTTGACAGGTTGTTAAAGATGGTAAATTTTTTATACCGGGCTGATGCTTACCATGGCGTATTTCCGCATTGGTTAAATGGCGAAACGGGGAAGATCATTCCGTTTGGCCGCAAGGATGATGGTGCTGACCTGGTGGAAACCTCCTATCTTTTCCAGGGGCTGCTATGTGCCAGGCAATATTTTAACGGTGATAACCAAAAGGAACGCGAAATAAGGGACAGGATAAACGCCATGTGGGGCGATGTTGAGTGGAGTTGGTTTACCAGGGAGGGCAGAGATAACCTTTACTGGCATTGGTCACCTAACAACGGCTGGGCAATGAATTTCGCCATACGTGGCTTTAACGAATGCCTGATCACCTATATTTTGGCTGAATCAGCGGTCCGGTACCCGGTTGGCGCGAATGTATATCACGGCGGCTGGGCACAGAGCAGTTTTTTTACCAATGGTAAATCCTTTTATGGACATAAATTACCATTGGGTTTTGATTACGGCGGCCCCTTGTTCTTTTCACAATATTCATTCCTTGGCCTCGATCCGAAAGGGTTGAAAGATCAGTACGCCGACTATTGGGAACAAAACACCAATCATACCCTCATTAACCACGATTATTGCGTTGATAACCCCAAAAAATACAAAGGTTATGGCGAAAATTGCTGGGGCTTAACGGCCAGCGATAATTTTGAAGGTTATAATGCACATTCGCCAACCAACGATCTCGGCGTTATTACGCCTACGGCTGCCTTATCAGCATTTCCATATACCCCCGAATATTCGATGAAAGCCCTGCGGCATTTTTATTATGACCTGGGTGATAAGATCTGGGGTGATTATGGCTTTGTTGACTCCTTTAGCGAATCGAGAAACTGGTATGCAAAATCGTACCTTGCGATTGACCAGGGCCCGATTGTAGTGATGATAGAAAACTACCGCAGCGGTTTGCTTTGGAAATTATTTATGAGCTGCCCCGAAGTACAGCACGGCCTTAAAAAACTTGATTTTGAAAGCCCTATGATAAAGTAAAACAATGCTGGTTTAAATTAGTGTGCGTCACGTCACTAATAAATCGACGTTCAGGCTTTATCAGAACAACATGGAAATGCCGGGGCTGGTGCAGTAAAAAAATGTAAACCCCATTTTATTTTTAAACCGTATAAGTTGCTTTATATCAAATGTTTACAAAATATTAATTTGTGAATGTGTAAACCTTTTGTAAACCCTTTTCGTGCTTTTTGCGTCAATTAACTTGTAGCTTGACGATTGGTTAATTTAAGGTTGACAAGAACTGGTTTAAGTTGTGTGAACTTTGGCAAATGGTAAACGCGCCTGATCGTTTTTTTGAAGGCTTCCTGTTATCTTTGAATGAATTTATAAACCGCGGTCATTTTGAATAAAAATTCAATAATGTCAATTGATCAATACAGAAATTTGAGATGAAAAAAGCTTTTCTTTTTATAACGATTACCTGCTGCATGTTGCTGATAGCAAACTGCTCTATCGCGCAGCAAAAACAGTTAACCTATTGCAACCCTATCAATATTGATTACGGTTATACGCCGATCCCAAATTTTGCCACGGAAGGCAAGCACCGTGCCACGGCCGACCCTGTGATCACGATGTACAAAGGTGATTACTACCTGTTTTCAACCAACCAGTGGGGGTATTGGTGGAGTCATGACATGTACCACTGGAACTTTGTTTCCCGGTCATTTTTAAGGCCCGAACATCATGTTTATGATGACCTTTGCGCCCCGGCGGTTTGGGTACAGGGCGACACTTTAATGGTATTTGGTTCAACCTATTCATCCAACTTCCCGATATGGATGAGCACCAACCCAAAGGCTAACGAATGGAAAGAAGCCATCCATGAATTTGAACCCGGCGGCTGGGACCCTGATTTTTTCAGGGATGATGATGGTAAATTATATATGTACAATGGCAGCAGCAATACCTATCCATTATACGGTGCGGAGATCGACCCCAAAACTTTTCATTTAAAGGCATACCGTAAAGAGATGTATTTTTTGCAGCCCTTCCGTTACGGATGGCAGCGCTTCGGCGAGAATATGGACGACACCTTTTTGGATCCCTTTATCGAAGGCTCATGGATGACCAAACACGACGGCAAATATTACCTGCAATACGGCGCACCCGGAACAGAGTTTAGTGGTTATAGCGATGGCGTAGTGGTAGGCGACAATCCGCTCGGGCCTTTCACGCCGCAGTCAATGCCTTTTAGCTATAAACCGGGAGGCTTCGCCAGGGGCGCTGGGCATGGCAGTACCTATACGGATGCGTGGGGGAATTACTGGCATATCTCCACGATCACTATCGCTGTAAAAAATAGTTTTGAGCGCCGCCTCGGCATCTGGCCTACTGGTTTTGATAAGGATGGCGTTTTGTATTGTAACACCGCGTTCGGCGATTATCCTACCTATCTCCCGGATGGTAAGGCAGATCACCTGCAAAGCCGCTTTACCGGCTGGATGCTGCTGAATTATAATAAACCGGTACAGGTATCTTCAACCCTGGGTGGGTATATGCCGAACAATGCGGCGGATGAAAATATTAAAACCTATTGGAGCGCCGAAACAGGCAATCCAGGCGAGTGGATCCAAAGCGATTTGGGTAAGGAAAGTACGGTAAACGCTGTTCAAATTAATTATGCCGACCAGGACGCTACCATATTAGGAAAATCAACCACCACTTTTACTCAGTATAAATTATATTACTCATCCGACGCCAAAAACTGGCATATCCTGGCAGATAAAAGCCAGAATAAAACCGATGTGCCGCATGATTATATCGAATTATCAACACCGGTAAAAGCCAGGTATATCAAACTGGAAAACATACATATGCCAACCGGCAAATTCGCCATAAGCGGTTTACGGGTTTTTGGCAATGGCGGCGGCAGCAAACCTGATACTGTACAAAACTTTGTGGTTTTGCGCACAGAAAAGGATAAACGCAGCGCCTGGATAAAATGGCAAACAGTTGATAACGCGTTTGCTTATAATATTTATACCGGAACCGCTCCTGATAAGCTATATAACTGTATTATGGTTTACTCCGCCAACGAATATTATTTAAAAACGATGGATAAAGAAAAGCCTTATTACTTTAGGATCGAAGCTATAAATGAGAACGGCATATCCGCAGCCACAAAAGTTATCAAGGTAGAATAGACAGTGTTAATAAAATCTGGCCCCCTAATTTATAGAGCTAAGTAATTTTCTTGTAATTTAGAATCGTTTTGCCGGGGTGCCGCTATGATTATCCGTAAATTACTTCTGTTTTTACTGTTATTTTTTATTTGTGGTAATTTATTCGCGGCAACTTTTACGGTTACCAGTAATGCTGATGCCGGCGCCGGAACCTTACGGCAAGCATTGTTAGACGCTATCGGCAACGGCACCGCTACCACCGACTATATCTATTTTAATTTGCCCGGTAATACACAGGCAGCGCTAACTATAACCTTGCAATCTGAATTGCCTGATATTTCAGCAAATGTTATTATTGACGGGACTACCCAACCGGGCTCAGCGCTTGGGGTGAGTGGCGCCAAAGTGATCATTACACCAGCCGTGCCTGCTGCAAATTTTAACGCTTTCAAGGTCTCAACCCTGGTTGGCGTTAATGACGCTGTTGAAATTTACGGTTTGTATATCGAAGGCTTTTCACCTAACCAATCGGGTTTGGGAAGTGCCATAGTATCAGGCGCCAATTGTAAATTGGTTATTGGGGCGCCGGGTAAAGGAAATGTAATAAGCGGCAACGACTATGCCTTTAACGGCCTGTTTCAAAATGCAGTGATCCAAAGCAATTTTATCGGTATTCAGCCAGATGGCATTAACGCTTTTAACAATTCATCTGTTTTTTATTCAGGGCAGGATTATCAAGGTTTAATGATCGGCGGTGCAAACCCACAGGATGGCAATGTAATATTAAGCGGCCGAATCAGCGGTATAAATTTTGGCGGCGTTGCGGATGGTACCCATAAATTAGCAACCGTTGAGAATAATCTTTTTAATACCGACTATACCGGGACCAAACCGATAGGGGTGGCCAATAATTCATGCATCCTGGTTAATGATCCAAATACCTTATTATTTGTAACCGGTAATGTTTTTAGCGCTTCGGAGATTGGCGTCTCAGCCCTGAATAAATCGGCCCTGATCATTAAAGGGAATTTCTTTGGAACCGACAGGTCGCAGGCCTTTCCCCTGGGGGCGGGTACCTATGCTATAGAAAACAGCGACGTAAACTCGGTTATTGGGGGAAACGCACCAGCCGATCAGAATGTTTTCACCAATTACCAAAACCCGATTGATGCGTATAACAATTCATATACAAATGTGGTGCAGAATGTATTTTACTGCAATACCAATGTGCAGTTAAATGACCCGACGGGACAAAATTTCATCAGGATAACGCAACTAACTAATACAATGGTCGGTGGTGATGCCCCGGTGGGAGCCACAGTGCAATTATATTTTACCCAAACCAAATGCACTACATGTAATCCAAATTCATGCTTTGCGACAGTTACTGCTGATGCGGCCGGGATATGGTCATACACAGGCAGTATAACCCAAAATGTTTTGGCGTCATCTACCGTAGCAAACAACACCATTGGCTTTCAGTTTGATGCCATTACGCAGACAGATGTAACCATAACCAATTTTGATTGCCATCATGCCGGTTCAATCGCGCTGATCGAAAACCGGGTGGGAAATTTTCAATACCTGTGGACAGACAGTCAAAATAACCAGGTAAGTACCAGCCAGAACGCCACAGGCCTGGCACCGGGCAACTATACTTTGCAAATTAGCGAAAATGGTACCTGTCCTTCGGTAACGTCAAGTGTTTTTACGGTGATTGATTTAACCCCAAAAGTTTTTCCGTCGACTTTTACTACTGATTGCACCAACCCCACAGGTCATTTCTCTACTTTCCCCAGTACCGGCCCCGGGATTACGGTAGCCAATTATTACTGGGAAGATGCCAGCGGCAACATTATTCCTAACGGGAACTCAAATACCATCAGCAACCTTGCACCCGGAACTTACTACTTGTACATTACCGATAGCAACGGGTGTAATTCAAATAAGGCAACCTTCACCGTGAATCCGCCGACTGCGACACCGGTAATAGATGAAAGCGCTGCCCTTCCAATGGATGCAACGTGTGGCCTTTCTAATGGATCAGTTACCGGCATAACGCTCACAAATGCAGGGAATGCAAATTATGGATGGAAAAAGGCAAACGGGGCGTTGTATTTGCCAGGGCAAATAGATCTGCAAAATGCCACTGCAGGGCAATACTACTTTTTTGTGCAATATAACTTTAATTGCCCCCAGGTAAAGAGCGCAATTTATACCATTAATGCTATACCCGTTATTCAGATTGCAGCAGGCACCGTTACCAGCGACCAGTGCGCTGAGGGTGTCGGCAGCATTCAAAATATCGCGGTTACCGGCGGCGTGCAGCCATATACCTACAACTGGATAAATTCATCGCAGCAAAGTGTGAGCACCTCATTGGATTTAACAGGCGTAGTTAACGGAACCTATACATTGCAGGTAAAAGATGTAACTGCATGTGGTTTGGCTACAAAGGATTATACCATCGGTAATCAAACTATTACACTAGCAGCGCCGGAGGCAGATAATGTACAGTTATGTTATGCTGGTGATGTAATGATCATGGTGAAAAACCCGCAGGCGGGTTACGGATATCGTTTATATCTCTCGGCAACCGGCCCGGACTTGATCGATCAGCAAAGCAGCGGAATTTTTAAGATCCCTGTAGCCAGTTCGCAAAGTGCTTATATCAGCCAGTATATTGGCGGATGCGAAAGTCCCCGTACAGAGGTGAAAATTACGGTTGGGCTATCTGCATTAAATATTCCGAACACGTTTACCCCCAATAACGATGGCGTTAATGATTTTTGGCTGTTAAAAGGCATCGAAAATTACCCTGACGCTATGGTAAGAATCTTTAACAGGTACGGTCA
>NZ_CAIWNH010000104.1 GCF_903913935.1 uncultured Mucilaginibacter sp. | reverse complement strand
GCATTTGAATAAGGATCCGTGCTATGAAACAGCTGACCGAAAAAACAAAATTTTTACAAAGCCAAATAGTTGATTGGTTATTCATTAAAGGCCCCGAACTGTTTATCACTATTTACGGTAAATAATAAATCCCTACCTTTGCAGCTTTATGAAGCTTCAAAAATATTACGACCTGGTTTACGACTGGTTATTAATCAACGGCGCCCGTTTCCTTGTTGCGGTTATCATATTACTTATCGGTTTAAAACTGATCAGGTTTCTCAGATCCAGGCTTGGTAACCGTTTGGCTAAAAGACATATTCACTCGTCATTACAGCCTTTCTTTTTAAGTTTAACCATCACTGCTTTTTATGTGCTGCTTATCATCTTTGTAATGAAGATCCTCGGCTGGCCTTTAACTGAGTTTACTACCATTATTGGGGCATTTAGTGTTGCAGCAGGTTTGGCGTTATCAGGTACCTTCCAGAATTTTGCGGGTGGTGTGCTCATTTTGTTACTAAAACCATTTGAACTTGATGATAGTATAGTGGCCCAGGGACAGGAGGGTAAAGTAACATCTATACAGATATTTTATACGGTGTTGCTCACTGTAGATAATAAAACAATCATCATCCCCAACGGCAAGTTGTTTAACGAAGTTATCGTGAACGTTAGCCGCGAAAATCGCAGGCGTTTGGATTTTGAGTTTAAAATGGGTTATGCGGCTGATATTGATAAAGCCAAAGCCATTATATTCGATATTATAAAAGCCGAGAAAAGTATCCTGGTTGATTTCCCGGTGAGGGTAGGAGTGGTCGGCATGGACGTAGACAGTATCCGCTTTACGGTAAATGTTTGGGTTTTGCCGGATGACTTTCTGACGGTTAAAATATCTTTGATGGAGAATATCCTCAAAAAACTGGGTGCTGCCGGCATTGCTTTCCCAAAAGCCGGCTGATCAAATTCGTTGCTTGGCTTTTATCTCCAGATAGCGGTTAATGGTATTTACGGTCAGGTTTTGCGGTGTACTTAAAATAGACTGGATGTTGTTTTTTGCCAGTTCCTTAACGATCAGTTTTTTATCATAAGCAAATTTTTCGGCGATGGTTTTTATGTAGATGCCTTCCACATCGTCAGCCGGTTTTTCGCTCAGTTTTTTCAACTCCGTATTCTCAAAAAACACTACAAGTAACAAATGGAATTTTGCGATCCTTTTTAGGTAAGGGAGCTGTCTTTGTAATGAAGAGATGCTTTCGTAATTGGTAAAAAATACCACCAGGCTACGCTGTTTGATCACGTTGCGGATGGTGCTGTACAGCAACTCCATATTTGTTTCCAGGTAGCGGGTTTTCTCTTTGTATAAAACCTCCAGTATTTTGTTGATCTGTGTAGGTTTCCTGTCGGCCGGCACAACGGCGCCAATTTTTTCGGCCACGGTTATCAATCCGGCTTTGTCTTCTTTTAGCAAAGCGATGTTGGAAAGTACCAGGCTGGCATTAATGGCATAATCAAGCAGGCTCAAACCTTCAAAGGGCATTTTCATCGCCCTTGATTTATCAATGACACAATAAACATGCTGGGATTTTTCATCAGTGTAGGAGTTAACCATCAGGCTGCCGCGCCTTGCTGTAGCCTTCCAGTTGATGGTGCGGAAATCGTCGCCCTGTACATAGTTTTTTACCTGTTCAAACTCCAGGCTATGGCCAAGCCTTCGCATTTTTTTAATGCCCAATTCAGATAGGTGATCAGATATGGCCATCAGCTCATATTTGCGCATCTGCAGGAACGAAGGGTAAACAGGTAAGGTTTCGCCCTTACCGAAGTTGTAACGCCTGCTGATGAGCTTTAGCGGCGATTTAACAAACACACGTACTAATCCAAATTCATACTCGCCGCGTTTGGTTGGCCGCAGGATATAATTGATCAGTTTGCGTTGCTGGGGCTTAAGCTCCGTATCAAACCACAGGTCTCTTTTCTGAAACTGAAACGGAATCTCGTCAATAATACCAGCACTGATATTAAAAGGATACCAGTTCTCTATGTAGATCCCCAGTTCGTTGTCATCGTTATTGCTGAGGCGTTCGGGGGCATGCCTTTTGGCGAAAATGCCTTTTTTAACGCGGTACAGCATTAAAAGATCGCTAAGTAATAGCACAATAAGGCTGAAGAAGGCAAGTTCAGGGATAATGCCCACCCATGGAAAAAAGAAAGACAGCAGAAACAATACCACACAACCTCCCAGCGCGGTAAATAACCGGTTAGTTAAAAACAGATTTTTATAAAATAGACCTGAAACTTTCTTCACTATTTTTTATTAGTTGGACGCTGACAATGTAATTTTATCTATTCACCACTCACTACTCACCACCCGCCAATTCACCTCGGTACTTCAATTTTCTGGATCAGGTGGGCGATGATATCATCCG
>NZ_CAIWNH010000103.1 GCF_903913935.1 uncultured Mucilaginibacter sp. | reverse complement strand
TGCGCATTGTATAAAGATAAACGCCGCCCCAACAAAAAACAGGAAATAGAGAAGTAGATGTTTCATAGTAAAAATGTATTAAAGGCAGTTACATTGAATAATGCTTAATAAGCAAAATTTTAATTCAAATATAATTAGAAAAAATTAAACTTCATAGTGGGAAACACCTTTTTTGCGTACGTAGTTTTACGTATTTTCTAACAGTTGGTGAATATTCATAACGATATATTAATGATAATCGCTTTTTCTCACTTTTTTAATATCAACAAGCCATGAGTTGAATTGTTTGAAAAATATTTTACTTTAAGGATATAACCCCAGAAATATAAACTATTAGTTACGCAATACGGGTGTCGTGTAGAAGGCGGATAGGGCTTTTATTTGATAATAACACTACATTTTGTTTCCTGCTATTTCAATTGTATTTGAAAAATCTCCTACTTTTGCCGGAAATCCCTCGATTAATGCACAAGTCCGGAGAAAATAAATTTGACAGTATAATTTTTGACCTTGATGGAACTCTTTGGGACAGTACCGGGAATGTTGCGATAGCTTGGCAGAATGCCATTGACCAGGTGGACTATGTAGATGAGGTAATGACGCAGGAAAAAGTTAGATCAATAACAGGTATGGCATACAATGTTATTTTTGATACCTTGTTTCCCTACCTGGATACTGAAAAGCGAAATGAGCTTATGGCAATTTGCGCTAAAAGCGAACTGGAAATATTGCATACTCGCGGCGGAGAATTATACCCGGCGCTTGATGAGACCCTTGGCTACCTTGCCGGTAGATATAGGTTATTTATTGTGAGTAATTGCCAGAATGGTTATATCGAAGTATTTCTTAAATTAAGTGGTATGGAGCATTATTTTTCGGGCCATCAGTGTTATGGAACCAAGGGCAACCCCAAAGCCGAAAATATAAAAGATATTGTAAACGACTATCAGCTTAAAACGCCGGTATATGTAGGTGACACCATGGGCGACTACAACTCAGCAACAAAGGCCGGTGTGCCCTTTATTTTTGCAAATTACGGTTTTGGTGCAGTTGAAAACGGGCAGATAGCTACCATAAGCAGCTTTGGTGACCTGGTTGAAATGTTATAGGAATTTGTTGATTGAGTTGATTAAGTGAGCAGTTATTTTTACTGCTTTATTTTTTTTATTTAAAATTAATCTTCTAATTTGGCTGATATCGCAAATTTTAATTTAACCAACAATTCACCCAATCAACTAAAAACATATGCTTTTTCCCGAAGACTTTCTTCATTATGTTTGGAAGTTCCGGTTGTTTGACCGGGGCGATTTGCGGTCCAATGATGGTGAGGCTTTGGAAATATTTTCGGCAGGAATGCATAATGCTGATTCGGGTCCTGATTTTCAAAATGCGCGGATCAGGATAGGGGATACCGTTTGGGCGGGAAATGTTGAAGTACACCTGTCATCATCCGATTGGAAAAAGCATGGGCATAGCACTGATAACGCCTACGAAAATGTGATCCTGCATGTCGTTTATAAGGATGACGCGCCATTAATATTGCCCAACGGGCGGCAAGTGCCGACGCTCGAACTGCAAAACAGGATCCCCGACGAACTTTACAGCCGCTACCACAAACTGATCTTTGGCGAACAAACTATTATACCCTGCGAGGCCAGTATAGGCGGTGTAGATAGCCTTACCCTGCATAACTGGCTCACCAGAGTATTAGTTGAGCGGCTCGAAAAGAAATCTGCTGCCGTATCCACGGCGTTAAACCTTAACCGGGGTGACTGGGAAGAAACATTTTACCAGTTCTTAGCAGCAAATTTTGGCTTTAAAATCAATGCGCTTCCATTTGAATTGCTGGCAAAATCGTTGCCACAAAATATACTGGCGAAGCATAAGAACAACCGAATGCAGATAAACGCTTTGATATTTGGGCAAGCGGGTTTTTTGGGAGAAGTGTTTAAAGATGAATACCCGCTTAAACTTAAAGAAGAATACAACTTCCTGCAGAAAAAATATAAACTGACACCAATCCAAAAACATCTATGGAAATTCATGCGGCTACGCCCCGCAAATTTCCCCACCATTCGATTGGCGCAATTTGCAGCGCTGATAATGAAATCAAATCACCTGTTTTCAAAACTATTGGAAATAAAAGACGTAAAAGTGTTAAAGGCTCTGTTTACCGATGTAAAAGTGAACCCGTATTGGGAAGATCATTACCGTTTTGATGTCGTTTCGTCTCCTTCATCAAAAAATATTGGTGAAGCATCGGTCGATATTTTACTTTTAAATACAATGGCCTTATTTTTGTTTAGTTATGGAAAACATAACCAGCAACAGCATTTTATTAACCGGAGTTTGCAATTACTGGAACATTTACCCGGCGAAAACAATAAAATTATAACAGATTTTAGTAACTTAGGGGTGGAAATTAAAACAGCGTTTGAATCGCAGGCTTTAATTGAATTAAAAAATAGCTATTGCAATTATAAAAAATGCCTGCAGTGCGGCGTTGGTAACAAGATTTTAAAGTTGGCTTGATATGATGCAAAAGATAATCACTTTTTTTGAAAGATACTCCTTCGGGGTATGCACTTATCTTGGCGAAAAATTTAATGTTTCGATTAGTAAGATAAGGTTGTTTTTTATCTACTCCTCTTTTCTGGCAGTAGGGTTCCCGTTGGTATTTTATGTGTTTGCCGGTATCGTACTTGATATCCGGAATTATGTAAAAAGAGTGCATACCAGGGTTACTGACCTGTAATTTCGGATGTCGGAATTCCGATTTCGGAATTATGCTTATCTTAATTTTATGGAATCAGTGTCGGTGTCTGAGAAAACAATCTCCCGCTGTGCTCTAAATCTTCAAAAATTCTTAAATCCCAAATCGAAATTCCGAAATCCGAAATAAATAAAACTATTTCTTTTCAGGATCTGAATAAACATGCATCACTTGCCCGCCACCTTCAGCGAGCACCATATTCATTAAAGTTTTTTTATTAATTTGTTTTTCAACTTTAACCAAATGGTTCAAATCAGGATCCGAAGCAGGGGAATCGCTCCATATCTCGGCAGTATAGTTCCCATCTGGTAAAAAATCCAAAGATTTTGAGATCGTATGCGATGCATGATTGGTAATTGCGCCTATATACCAGTCATTCCCTTTTCGCCTTGCAATCGCCAGGTATTCACCGGGTTTGGCATCAATAACATGTGTTTCATCCCAGGTGGTGGGCACCTTTTGTATAAATTCAAACCCAGGCTGGCTGACATATGCCTCAGGGGCATCGCACGCCATGCCGATAGCATTATCAAGCACCACATACATGGCCAGCATATGACAGCGCGTCCCCATCACAAATGGGCGGGTATAATGGATCTTAAATTGTTCAGGTGATGCTGCCCTGAAACCACCCAGGTGGTAATCTGTCGACCCGGCCAGCAACCGGGTAAAGGCAACGTTTACATCAGCATCTGGGGTCACCCAATTACTCCACTTGTCGTTCTCATAGTTCAGCGTGCCTTCGCGGGTAAATTCATTGGGCCAGGTGCGGCTCTCGCCCGTTGGTTTATACGCGCCGTGGAACTGGATATGTAAATGGTGCTGCGCTGCTTTTTGCAATATTTCTTCCTGCATGTTTACCATTTCCTGGTCGTCGCGGTCCATAAAATCGCACATCAGGCCTTTTATGCCCCATTTTTCGTATTGGGCGAAGGTTTCATCGAGTTTAGGGTACAAAGCATAAAAATGTACCCAAACCCGTATGCCTACGCCTTTTTTGGCAGCTGAATCGCAAATTTGCTGCATGTCAAGCCCCGGAACGGCTTTCGACGGATCAGCATTTGGCCCGGGCTGAAAACCAGCCCCATCATTTACATACCATTCATGCAGCCCGTATTCAACAACGGAGTGATATTCAATGCCATATTTGGCGCAAAAATCAACATAGTACATATTGGTCACGTAGTTGTTGCCCGGTGCATTGATGGTATCCGGCACAACATCCCCATTCCACCAGGGAAAGGTAGTTTTGCCGGGTTTTATCCATGATACATCCTTTATTTTACAGGGTTCATTTAAATTTGTGAGTATGTTCGATTCCAAAAATGCGCCCGGCCGGTCGCTGATCATCATCACCCGCCAGGGGCTGTTATGCGGCAGCGTTGCTTTTACTTTTATTTCGGTTTGATGAGGCAGGGGAGATAACCTGCTTTCCAGCACGCCGTTGTGCTTCATCAGGTACATGCCTGCATAATCATGTAAATTCGCCTCAGTTATCGCCATATAATTTCCGTTGGGGAACTCAAACAGCGCGGGCATATCCATCAGCGTATCTGCCTTCAATTCATTAAGGTTTATCCTGGTATACAGGCCTTCGTGCGATGTGGTATAGTTAACGCGGTACATTACTGTAGCGACAGGGTTTTGTGCGAGGTTAAACGAATCGGTCTCATCTGTAATATTTGCCATATCCGCCCATTGTTTTTGTTCAGGGATGGCATACCTGAACGCGACACCGTCATTAAATACGCGCACCTCAATATTCATCTGTCGCCTGGTGCCCGATTGTTCCGCTACTGGTACAATTATTCTATTACTTTCGCTATGTACCTTGCTGGTTTTGCCAATTAAAAGGTCATAATCTTCAGTTACTTTTTCCGGTTTTGCAGATGAAATAACCACGTGGTTATTAAATGTGCCACCTTCTTTAAAACTAAGGTTTAGCCTTGAATTATCAACCATTAAAACCCCTTTATAGATCACCCGGTAATACAGTCCTTCGTTGTCTGTACTTAATGAAAACCGGATATTAGCATCCGGTGAACTTACAGTAACGATTTTACCGGCAAAGGTATTGGAGCAGAAAAATAAGCACCATACAAATAGGATGCCGCGATGCCTTAACATAATTTATCGGTTGTAAATTGGTATAAACAATAAAAGTATGTTATTTATCATTAACCTTATCATAAAAGGGAGGACTTTTCGTTTTGAATTGAGATTTAAAAAATGCCATTGCGGGCTACCAGCTTTCCCCTTTAAATGCCGGACCGTTGCAAGCTGACCACACATTTATCGCTCAAAAAGCGGGGGGCGCTTTGTAACCCGCAATGGCTTTTATATCAATTTCCCGGTGCGTACGGCGTCCTGCAGGTTGCTTACCCTGAACTTTGGCTTATAGATGCGGTTCGACAGACGGTTTACCCAGGAAGATTTATAACCAAAAACAGTTTTCAAAACCTTTACACTTGCTGAGCCTGTGGGGTAGCCATATTTATACCAACTGAATTTAGATTGATCGACACCGAAGGTTTCTGCAAACTCAGCGAGGAACAGATCAATTTCTATATCAACGATATCCAGATCGAGGTCGATACTGGTATCAAGGTTCAAAGCACCGGGATCAACTTCCCTGATCTTGTACCGGGTACAGTAATCAACAATAAATGCTTTCAATTGCGGATGAATCTCTTCCATCTAAATAAAAAGTTTCTGTATCATCTGTGTTATGAGACGACAAAACTTTTAGAAGGTTGCACCCAGAATGGCTTTTTTTAAAGAAAAATGAGTGTTTCAGATCTTTTTTTCCATAACGATCAGCTCGATAGGCTGTTTTGGGTTGCCGAATTTTTTATCGTGATGAAAAGGAAGCACTTCTCCGGTAGGCTGATAGCCCCGGCGCTGGTACCAGGCGATGAGTTCGTGCCGGATACTGATTACTGTCATGGTTAAGGTAAGGCAATCCAGTTGCCGGGCATAATTCTCTGATGCAATCAGTAACTCGCGTCCGATACCTTTTGCCTGCAGGAATGGCGAAACACTAAACATGCCTACATACAATTTGGGTGAACGTTTTTCAAGATAAACGCAACCCGTAATTGATCCGTCATAGTCTGTGTTTTTTAAAATAATAATATCCGGATTTTCAAAATAACCGTTAAGAGTGGCCTCGTCAATTCGTAAACCTTCAAGCAAATTGGCTTCGGTGGTCCAGCCTTTTTTTGAGGTTTCGCCGCGATAGGCGCTGTTTACTAAAATATTAAGTTCCGGAACGTCGGTTACAAGGGCCTTTGTTATTGGCATAAAATATCTGAAAACGACAAACCTAAACTTTTTACAGTTCAGAACAAAAATTGGGGTTCAGTTAGGGTGATAATCATGTGGCGTTAAAGCGCCCTGTAATCTTCCCTCACCGGGCTAAAAATGTCTATCAGCTTACAATCGGTTAGGGCAATGCCGCTATGCCATGCGTTTGACGGGATAATAGCAAACTGGCCGGGATCCAATACCTGTGGTACATCGTTAACCGTCATCTCAAACTTTCCTTCAATCGAAAAGGAGCACTGCTCATGAACGTGCCGGTGTCGCGGTATTGAACAACCTGCTTTTACCTCAATAAAATTGATGGTATTAGTGGAAGTGTGGATTAGTTTAGAGAAAAAGCCGGGGGCTATCTCTTTTGTTTCGATTGAAGAAAATAGCCTGAAAATTGTTTCGTCCATAAAGTAAAGTTAATGGTAAAATCGCTTTAATCGTTAATGGAGCTAAAAAAATGATTTTGCCGTTTTATTAAAATGATCAAATACATTTTTTAGGATGAAGAACATCCTTATTTTTGGTAAGCATAATGATTTAAACAAAACAAACAGGGGCTGATCAGGGTTTAAATCAGTAAGCATTCAATATACTCCCTATGGCATTTATCGACTATTACCAGGTATTAGGTATCCCTAAAAACGCGGCGGATAAGGATATAAAAAATGCCTATCGAAAGATGGCACGCAAATATCATCCCGACTTAAACCCCAACGATGCTGAAGCGAATAAAAAATTTCAACAACTGAACGAAGCAAATGAAGTACTGAGTGATCCGGAAAAGCGGAAAAAGTACGACAAATACGGCGAAAACTGGCAGCACGGCGAGGAACATGAACAATATGAGCAACAGCAGCGTAGCCGCCAGCAAGGCGCCTATACAGGAGGCCAGGGTTCAAGTTTTGAAGGCTATGGCACCGAAGGTTTTGGCAGTGAAGATTTTTCAGACTTTTTCCAATCTATGTTTGGGCAGGGGGCAAGATCAGCAGGCGGCGGCAGGCAGGCCAAATATCGCGGGCAAGACTTTAATGCATCGTTTCGCTTAAACCTTAAGGATGTTGCCGAAACCCAAAAACAAACGCTAACGGTTAACGGCAAAAACATCAGGATAACTATTCCGGCAGGTATTGAAAACGGCCAGATCATTAAAATTGCCGGGCACGGCGGCCCGGGCGCAAATGGCGGCCCGGCCGGCGATCTGTTTATTACTTTTTCAGTAGAAGATGATCCCCGTTTTAAACGAAATGGCCATGACCTGTATGCCAATACTAAACTCGACCTGTATACTGCGGTTCTTGGCGGTGAAGTAACCATTGACACCCTTAATGGCAAAGTGAAAATAAAAGTTAAACCCGAAACCCAGAACGGAACTAAGGTGAAGCTAAAAGGCAAAGGAATGCCGGTTTATAAAAAGGAAGGGGAGTTTGGCGACCTGTATGTGACCTATGACATCCAGATCCCAGTAAACCTGACCGAAAAGCAGCAGAAGTTATTTGAGGAGATAAGAGATAGTCAGTAAACCTGCCTGCCGGCAGGCAGGATCCGGAAAGTCAGTAAAGTCCGAAAGAAAAATGGACAAATGACCAAACGGCGCGACCAATGAACTAATGAACTAATGAACCATTGAACCAATGAACCCTAATGAGATGGAAAATTTAATAGCAATAACAACTATCTGTACTTATCATGAAGTTGAATATACCTTTATCAACTCTTTAAGCGAGGCTGGATTGCTTCACCTTGAACTTATTGACCAAACGTCCTATATCCCCGAAAGCGACTTGCAAAGGCTTGAAAAAATGATCAGGCTGCACGATGAACTGGAGATAAATGTTGCCGGTATCGAAGCTATTACCCATTTACTGGAGCGCATTGAACAAATGCAGGAGGAATTGCGGGTTTTGAAGAATAGCATTGGCAATTAGAATAAAGATCTATTTTCTCATACCGAAATCGAAATTCCGAATTCCAAAATCAAAATAATTACATAGAATATTTCCGTTTTAATTCCTCGCTCACGATATAGGCATCCTCCACCACCGATTCAGGGTAGCCAATGGTTTCAAGTATGGCGATGCCGTTTTTGTTTTTGAGTACGCCTGTCTTCATTTTGTAATCGAATACCAGCCGAGTATCATTTACCGATTCCTCGAAAGAATACACTGCATAATCATTATCCAGCAGTTCGGCCAGTTCAAGGTCGTGGGTGGATACAAATACAAAGTTTTTGTTATCGGTAAGGTAAGTCAGTACTGATTTTGCTGCCGCGATACGTTCAATCGTATTAGTGCCCCGGAAGATCTCATCAATGATAACCAAACTTTTAACCGGCTCATCGCCGCCGCTCTGGTTAATGATATCGAGGATTGATAACGCCTCCGCCTGGAAATAGCTTTTATTTTCGCCCAGGTCGTCAGTCGTGCGGATGCTGGTTTGAATTTTAAGCAATGGTGCTTTGTATTCAGAAGTGCAGGTGGTAAAAATGGTTTGGGCCAGTAATGTGTTTAGGGCTATTGAGCGGATAAAAGTAGTTTTACCCGACATATTGGAGCCTGTGATCAGCACGCCCTCGTCTGTACGGGTATGGATAGAGTTGGGAACGCAGTTATAGATCAGCGGGTGGAACATATCAGTAAGGTCCATCCGCAGGTTATCGGTGTAAAAAACAGGCTTGCTGTAATGCGGCAAACCGGCCCGCACTGACAATATCGCGATCAGTGAGTCGATCTCTCCCACATATTTATAAAGTACTTCGATATCAGAGCGGTATTTGTTTATGCGTTTTACTGATGTGATAAACATCAATGGTTCGAGCAAAAATGTCACTTTAAATATCTTATAAATGGCATAGCTTAAGTTTTCAGGGTTACCGGCAATTTTACTTTCAAAATTTACAAGTCGTAAAGATCGGTTAAGCCCAGACAAATTATTCAGGCTTTGTTTAGTCTGTTCATCCTGTTCAAATTTTACCGTTTTTAATAATTTACGGGCGACGCTATGCAGGATCATCAGCTGCGGCAACGAACGGGTGTAAGACGAGATTTTATTCCGGGTGCCGAAATGAAGGGCAATGTTGCCAAGGATCAATACCAGCAACACTACAAAGCTGATAGGGTCGGGCACAATAAACAGGGATACCAGTAAGCCGATAATGGCAATGCCCGAGATCCTGATGTAAAGGCTCATCAATGGAACCAGTAAGAATTCATGCTCTTTTAAAAATAATTCTGCCAGGTAGTAAGCATCGGTGCTGTTTAGCTTTGAAATGTCAAGTTCAATTCTTTCAAGGTCGGGGCGCGGTATATTAAGGGTTTCAATTTTACGATCGAATTTTAAGAGGTCCTCGAATGATGTTTCCGGAGTAAACAGCTTTTTGTAGAGATACTGTTTTCCTGGCTTTGAGTTTGTCCGGTCAATAAAGTTAAAAACGTTGTTCAGGTCAAGGTCATCAGCAATCGGCATCGAAACCCTTGCCGGGTCATCAATACCGTTTAAATAAGCAGCAATGAGTTTAAAATTACGACGTGAATTTACCGGGCGACCCCATTTGTTTTTTATTCTTTCCAGATTTCTTTCTGCTGTTCTGCGTTTATCATAATAATTGTAAACGTAAAAAACAACCAGGATACATACTAAAACTACTACGGTAAATAACCAATAAAACATAGGAAAAATATATCAGTAAAAGGTAAATAATTTTTTTAAAACCTATCGTAAAGCTATTTAATCTTTAACAATAAGCAATAGTTATGCAAATAATTAATTGTAAAAAAATACAATCAGTTGTCTCCTTTATACGGGTTTTGGAAGCTAAAGTTGTTTAAGCAAATGATAAAATATTTTTCCTTTTTTATATGAAATGTAATCTCCCAATTGGTGGAAAAGTGAAATAAAGACGTCTGTTTTTATCTTTTTCCACCTAAAAATCCCTTCAGGGCCTGCTGCGTAAATTCAGATAATACCAGTGCGCCGCTTATGGCTGCCCGGTGGTTAAGTACCTCATCCCAGTCGGCAGTACCTTCCCACAAAATTTCTTTTAAACCATTAAGCGCTTCAGGGTGATAGGAGGCAAGCTTTTCCGTTAATGCAACAATCGCATCATCCAGGGCCGCAATATCGGGATAAACTTCATTATAAAGGCCTTTTTCCATCGCCCATTGTGCTGATTGAAAATCAACGGCACGGATAGTGAGCTGAGAAAATGCGGGCAGGCCAATTTTGCGGATAACCGCAGGTGAAATAACGAACGGCCCTATGCCAATGGCCAATTCGCTCAATTTTATGGAGGCAGCTTCTGTTGCCAGGCAATAATCGGCGGCGGCAGCAAGGCCAACGCCACCGCCAACAGCTTTTCCCTGGATGCGGGCGATGATGATTTTTGGTGATTTGCGACAGGCATTGATCACCCTTGCAAAGCCCGAAAAAAACTCCGCGCCGGTTTGTTTATCTTTTATTTGCAGTAATTCGTCAAAGCTGGCACCGGCACAAAAAGTACGGTCGCCTTCACTTTTTATAATGATTACGCGTGTTTGTGAATCATGGCCTGCCTGGTTGATCTTCGCCGTTAAATCATCCAGCAAAGCTGTTGGTAATGAATTTTGAGCTTGATGATAAAAACTGATAGTGGCAATGCCGTTATCGTTTATATGAAGAGTTACGTTTCCGTTATCGGGTGCTGACATAGATTAGTTGAGACAAATAGTCAATCAAATTTAAGGTAAAATCAGTTAAGCATTTATATAAACTGTATTGTCAGTTTGAATTAATGAATAAATGCTGCATTTTTAATGAGGCGAAAGCTGAAAGGTAAATGGCGAAAGGTATCTAAAAGCACTGCCCATTTCAACGTTCTCAACCCAAACATCCAACCCAATGTTTAATTATCAAAATCAGTACTTGTTTTTCATTGCGTCGTTGCTACTGAACCTTACGCCGGGTAACGATATGCTATATGTGGCTTCGCGCAGTGTATCGCAAGGGATAAAAGCGGGCATCGCATCGGCAGTAGGTATTTTTGTTGGATGTTTTGTGCATATTTCGGCCGCGGTGATGGGTCTATCTATTATTATTTCCAGATCTGCTTATCTTTTTCAATTAATCAAATTTGCAGGCGCGGCTTACCTTATCTATCTCGGGGTTAAAGCATTATTATCGAAAGTTGTGATTGAAACCGCTAACGAAACCATCAAAAGCAAATTATTGGAAATTATTTAAACAGGGGATTGTGACCAATGCTTTAAATCCGAAAGTTGCAGTTTTCTTTTTATCATTTTTACCGCAATTTATTAACCCATCGTCTCCTTTTTTTAAATTCCAGTTGTTTACACTTGGTATTTGGTTTGCAGTTCAGGGGACATCGGTGCTCGTCATCGTGGCCTGTATTTTGGGTAAATCAAAAGATTTTTTCAGTAACCACCCAAAAGTTTGGCGGTTACAGGAAAAAATTACTGGTTTTATTTTGATTGGTTTGGGGGTTAAAATCGCGCTCGTATTCAGAAAATAAAGAAAAATGGATGTTCAGCACATCACCTGACAATTTGCCCCAAAACTTCTTCCCTCAAATATTTGCTTACCGGAACCTGGTGGTTTTTAATATAAAGTGTATTGCCATCAATACTATCCACTTTATTAATTGCGACAATGTATGATTTGTGGGTTTGAACAAACTGCCCGAGAGGCAATTTCTCTAAAAGGCCCTTGATGGTGGTATGAATGATTAGTTTTTTGTTTTCAAAATGGATGGCGGCGTAGTTTTCCATCCCTTCAATAAATAGGATCTCATCAAAGTTTATCTTTTCCAGCCTGCCGTTTGATTTGGCGAACATGTAAGGCACGGCAGCGCTTCCTTTTTCATCCCGCGAGGCAAAATACTCCTGTGCCTTCCAGGCTGCTTTTAAAAAACGTTCGTAGGATATTGGCTTTAGCAAATAATCGAGTACATCCAGTTCAAAGCCCTGTACAGCATATTGTTCGTAGGCAGTGGTAAATATTACCTTGGGAGGCCTGGACAGGGCTCTGATAAATTCAACGCCGGTAATATGCGGCATCTGGATATCCAGGAAAAGCAAATCAACTGGTTCCTTTTGCAGCATATCGTTTAATTGCAAGGCATCTTCACAAACTCCTTTCAGATCCCAAAAACTAACCTTTTCTACATAGCCTTGCAAACCTTTCCGGGCAAATGGTTCGTCGTCAGTTATTATACAGGTGATCTTATTCATAATTCAGTATCAATTCAGCTGTAAAATTGTTGTCCTCTTTTTTTGTGTTAAAAATGTGTTTACCCGGATAAAGCAGGTCGAGCCGTCGTTGTAAATTTTCAAGCCCGATGCCACCTTTGCGGGTGGCAGGTGTTTCAAATTCGGGGACAGAGTTTTCAACCTTAAAGATGATCTGTTTACCAGTTGTTTGGGCGTCAACAAAAAGCTTATAATCACCCCCTAAAAACTTAAAGGCATTTTCAACGAGGGGTAAAAATAACAGAGGGTAAACCAACTGACCATCCAGTTTATCATCAATGCTAACCGTTAATTCAAGCTTTTCGCTGCTGCGGATTTTTTGCAGGTCGATAAAACTTTGCAGGTATTCCATTTCGCTTTTTACAGGCACCTGCTGCTGCTGATCATACAATTGGTAACGCAGCAGTTCCGAAAACTTTTCGATACTATTTTTTGCTCCCGGCAGATCGTCATCCATCTGGAAATAGATGGTATTTAATGCATTGAACAAAAAATGGGGGTGGTATTGCGATTTTAAAAATTTAAGCTCGGTTTGCAAGTGGTCATTGGTCACTTTTTCAAGCAATACCCTGTTATCAATATAGGCCATCATATAGGTGCGGGTACGGGCTATGCCATAATATACAATTGCATACAGGCTGGGTATGGTGCAAATATCTGCAAAGTCGTCCCAGTAAAGCCTGCCGTTGATGAATATCACCCAGGGCGTAAAAATAAGATTTACCAGCACCAGGTTAAGACCTACCATTAAACCAAGCTCCCGTACTACATTCTGGTAGCGAAATTGAAGGGGCCAGTGCTGATCGTAATATTTAAATAAACGCCTAAACATATAAACGCCGGCGTAGCCTACAATTAAGCTTAATATAATCTCAATTATATTCTGCGTCCATGTCCTTTTCCAAAACCGGAGGCCAATATCTGTATCATGCAACAGCCTCACCGTAAAGTAAATCAACAGGCCGTACAGCGGCGGGAAAATATATTTTCTGAATATTTTCATCAGTTCAAATTACAAATTTAAGCTGAAAGCATTACCACTTCATCTAACTTTGCGGTTTCGGGAAAACCGTTAGCTTTTTTCCCGGCCTTTGGCTTCATCCCAAATAAAAATCTTGTCGGCGCAAACGGCCTTATCAGCAAGTGATAAATGCCAACTGTTATAAACAATGTAAATCCAACCGTATAAATATACTTTGATAAAATGCTTTCGTTGGGTGTTCGAACAATATAATAGGTAAGTATAACAATTACCGTTTGGTGTAAAATATAAAAGGGGTAAACAGCCTGGTTTAAATAATCAAGCACTTTATGTTTGCGGTTCAAGTATTTTTTGCCGTATCCAACCAGCGCAAGTACCCAGCTCCAGCCTACAATGGCCTTTAACCCCAAAAAAAGTTCAATAAACGAATAGCCGCCGAAAGGCCATTGGGCTTCGCCGGGTTCAATTTTGTTCCAGCGCAAACAGTTTAGGAAAATCAAACTTACGAAGCCAATGGTTAGGGCGAATCGGCGGTTTCGCTCCAGGCTTTCCATCAGCAAAGGCTGAGTGATGCAAATAAAACCAACCAGCAGGAAAAGCAACCAGTAAACAAAATAGCAATAATCGTGTGCCAGGTCATTGGTTGCGGGGAATTTGGCTGCAAGCAGGGCATACCATACAATACCGGGGAGCATTAAAATATAGATCCATTTTCCTTTGGCCAGCAAGGCTAGTTTTTCTTTAAGGAGGACGCTTTTTGGCGATGCCATCCAGGCAAACAAGGGTGAAAACAAAATATCATATAAAAACAGGTAGGCAATAAACCAAAGGTGGTGCCAGCTGAAACTGCCTTTGGGATAGGGCACAAAATTGAACACCGTTTTGTAGAAGTTCCAGAAACCGCCGGTATATCCGTTATTTAATCGTTCCATATAAATTTGCGGCGGTACAATAAAAAACATGCCCACCAGTAACGGGATAAACAACCTGCGGAACCTTAAACCAATAAAACCAATGCTGCTGCGGCGCTGCATCATAAAATAGCTTACCGTTCCCGAAATAAAGAAAAGCAGGGGCATGCGGAACAAGTGCATAAAATAATTTGTTTCCATTAACAGGTGGCTGGTTTCGTGGTTCTTGATATGCCACCAGTCTCCGGCGACATAGGGCATTGCCGAGTGGAAGAATAATACACCCACGATGGATAATATTCTTAACCAGTCGAGGTAGGTTT
>NZ_CAIWNH010000102.1 GCF_903913935.1 uncultured Mucilaginibacter sp. | reverse complement strand
CTGCCCGCGGCCCCAGTTACGGCTGCCTGTCGGCGGTACGATTGCGGTGCCCCTCGAATCAAGCTTAAATAAATTTTGCTCCAGGTTCATCCATAAATAACCCAGTTTTTGCGGGCTATTGTTGGTATAGGTTAAAACTTCGGAGCCTGTAATCTGATTGGCATCCTCGTTCAGTGTGGCCGCTATCTGGTAATCGGCGCGGTTTTGCCAGTATTTCGGGCCCGGCTCGCCGTTTGCTGCCCGGTATTCCGTGCCATTTTTGGTATAAAACGGCGGACCGAAAGTTTCGTGGTAATCATAATTGGTGGTTGGCTGGGCAGGTTTAGCAGCATCCTGTGCATTGGCAACGCTCACCACTGTCAAAAAAGCCAGTGCAAATCCGGCTATCAGGTTTAATTTCATCGTTAAATAATTTGGTCAGTTACAATGAGCAAGTATAGGATAATTTAGGGAAATGGCCCGGCAGGTAAAATAATTGTTACGTGGGTTAAGGGTGAATTAGTGAGTTAGTGAATTAGTGATTTGAAAAAATTGAAAATCAAAGAGCCATGATCAATAATTACTAAATTCACTAAATCGCTAATTCACTAAATCGCTAATTCGCTAAATCACTAATTTTTTATATTCCCCTTCATCAAACCCAAAAAACAAAAAGCTATCTTTTTCAATTACCGGGCGTTTGATCATGCTGGTTTTTTGTTGCAGGAGTTTTAGCGCATCCTCTTTGGTTTTGATGCTTTCTTTTACTTCCGGGGCAAGTTGTTTCCAGGTGAGGCCCTGTTTGTTCATAAACTTTTCGTAGCCGGCTTTGCTGTCCCATTCGTGCAGCTTTTCGGCGCTGATGCCCAATTTTTTAAAGTCGTGAAACTCGTAGTCAACGTGGTTAGCCTTTAGCCAGTCGAGCGCTTTTTTTACTGTATTGCAATTGGTTATTCCGTAAACTTTCATGCGGTAAAGATAAGGTGAAAAACTTCCTATAGTAAGGCCAATAAAACACAATTAAACTATCGGCAAAACTTTTAAATTCGTCATGAATTATGAAAATCTTTACCATTACCGGATTATTATTTTTTTGCTTCACCAATACAAAGTATCGACAGGACACTTCGGCTGTTTCAGGTCGCAATAAAAAATCATCAGACACCATTTTTCTGATGCGGGAACGGGGCAAGGATTTTTATCATATTATTTACGTTGAAAAAAATCGGAAGTCAGCTTTCTATACCAAATTGCTGGATTTTAAGATGGACAAAAATGACACAAACGCCTATATTCAAAATTGCAGGGACTTTGACAAGAATTTACATAAACCAGTAAGAAAATTCCGCTTTGGGGGTTTAGCACGCCAATGGCTGCCGGTTTACAAATACAAAAACAAATATTATCTATACTATCCGGGCGACACGGGACTGGAGAACAGAAAGCTGATAACAGACAGCACAATATGCTATATGAATATGGAAGGATATTTTCCGCAGCAAATTCTGTCGGTAAAGAACCCGGATAGCAAAACATGGACTTTTGGCATGTTTGAAAATGCGATCAGTTTAACCCTCAACATCCATATTATCGACAATAAAACCAAACTTGCCGTTTGGGAGGACAATCGTGCAAGCGGGCCTTACGGTTACGGCTTATATGTACCCCGTGAATATGCCGCAAAGTTTGATATGATTGTAAACTATACCAACGGGGATTTACCCGATGAGTTTAAATTTGATAAAATTGATTTTAAGGCGCTTTTAAAAAACCATTAGCGGCATTAAGGTTTATTCCTGTGGTAACCTAACGGCCCGACAGCACTTCCTTTTTGGTTCTTGGCTCCTTGATTCCTGGCTCTCCCCCATTATCCTCCCGAACCACCGCCTGATTTGCCACCGCCCTTGGTATCATCGTTATTAATGCCGTGCTGGTTCTTTTTGATCTCGCTGTTCAGTTTGCCAATCTTATAGCTAAACCTCACCGCAAAGGTGCGGTATGGATCCTGGTTTAGAGAATATTGGTAATATTGGGCAGTTGTGGTAGTCGAGGTATTGTTGTGGTACCTAGTCTCAGGGTTGTTTGCCACCAGGGAAATGGTTGCCTTTTTATTCAAAAACTCCTTGGTCAACACGAGTGAATTATAAATAAAAGCGCTCGAATGTCCCTGCAGGTTTACATCCCCGCTAAAAAATCCGGCATCGATGCCGATCCTGAATCCGTTGTCGAACTTGTAACCCGCATTAGCAAACGCGTTGCCGGTAAAACCGCTGTTTTGGTAAAATTGCCCGTTATAAGTACCGCGAAGCCATATTTTAGTGATAAACCCGTTCAGGCTGAGTGAAAGTTTTTTGGTGATGTTTAAGTTGGTGTTAACATTAAGGCCAAGACTGCTGTTGCTGCCCAGGTTTCGATATGTAGTAAATGTAGTATCGTGCGGGTTGATGATTGCAGTATCCCTCCTCAGGCTTGACACGTTTTGTATGGAATTGTTGGAGAACTGGTAGCTAAGGCCAATGTTAAATGAACTTGCCGCAAAGTTACTGTAGTTCAGTTCAAAGGTATTGTTCAGCTCGGGCCGCAGGTTGGGATTGCCAGTGCTGATGAACAATGGGTTAGAGGTATCCACAAAGGGGTTTAACTGAAAGATGCCCGGCCGCTGGATGCGCTGGGTAAACCCAAAGTTATAGCTGCTGGTTTTAAAACTGCGCTGTATGGATACTGACGGGATCAGATTATTGTATCCCTGGTTAATCGTCGCGTTAACTGTTGCAAAATCGCCGTTGATACTGGTGTGTTCAAGCCTTAAACCCGCTTTTGCTGTCCATTTATCAAATTTAAACTGGTACGAGTTATACAAGCTGTAAACATCTTGCTGGTAAGTAAAAATATCGGTATACCTGGGGTTAAAAACATAAACACTGGTTGCCGAGTCGAGGTCCGATCGGTTAAAATTGCTAAAGTCATTCCTAATAATCGCCTTGGCCCCTGCTTCAAGCGTTAATATCTTAAACGGCTGGGCATAATCAATCTGAAAGGTATGTGCTCTTTCGCCCTGGTTATTGTACTGCATAAAGTCGGGCTGGTTGCTCTGGTAATCATTTACCCTTTGCGAAAATGTATTGTTGCTGGTGTTAATACCCGGCGAAAAGTTGAATTTGTAAGATAAGGTTAACAACTGGTCCTTGTTGCGCTTAAAGCCGATCTGGTAATTTATAGAAGCATCGAGGCCGCCGAAGGTATTATAGCCCGATGTTTGCTGCTGATATTGTTGGGAAAGTGTACCATCGTTATTAAAAGTACTTGAAAAAAGGCTGCCGGTTTGGTTCTGCCTGCCGTGAAAATCTTCGAAGGAGGCAGTCAATAAATTAAGGCTGTCAATCTCGTAGCTTAATTCCGCCTCTGCATAATGGTGGCCAAACTGGTTACTGCCCGTGCCCGTTTGCGTTGTGCTCTGGCCGCCAAAAATTTGCTGCACATTACTGTTTCCGGCAACGAAAGCATTATTATTGCTTCCGCCTGCAAACATGGTTAAGCCTAATTTACCCTGTTTGGCACTTCCCTGTACGTTAAGACCCGGACCAAAAATACTGTTGTACCGACCGCTGATATTGGCGGTATAGCCCTGGTCGGCATTTTTTTTGGTAACAATATTAATGATGCCTGCCAGCCCCTCCGCATCGTATTTGGCAGGCGGTGTGGTAATCACTTCTATCCTTTCGATATTGGTAGCCGGCATTGAGCGCAACACATCCGAAGGGTTTTTCGCCACCAGGGCCGACTCCCGGCCATTTACCAGGATCTTGTAATTACCATTACCTTTTAGTTTGATATTATCATTGGCATCAACTGATAATAAAGGCACCTTACGCATCATATCCAGCGCGGTAAGCGCCTTGCTTTCGGGATCAGCCTGCACATCGTAGCTGATGCGGTCAACCTCACGTTTCATGATGGGCCTTACGGCAGTTACCGAAACTTCGTTTAGTTGCTTGCTTGCAGTTTGCAAAAATATTTTCCCGACATTCAGTTCCGCATCCTTTCCCGAAATATTGATGGTTTTGTTTTTATAGCCGATTGATGCCAATACCAGTTGGTAAGCCTTACCAGCCGGGGCTATTAGCTGAAAGCTACCGTCGTCTTTAGTTAGGCCTGCTTTTATTGATTTTTTGCTGGCGGTATCATACAGCGCAACAGTAACATAGCCCAGTGGTTTGTTGGCCGCCGAGTCGATGGAGATTCCCTTCACCGTTAGCATTTGTGGGGTAGTTTGGGCGCGCAAGCCTGCCCATATAAAGCAGCAAAATGCCAGCAGTAAAAGTTTTTTCATAATTGTTGTGTTGCAATTTTCGGCTAATTGACGCCGAAATTAATGGAAGTGTTACGACTAACCACGTTGATTTAACACCTTTTAACACTATTTAACTAAAATATTAGTTTTGTAACGGGGTTGTTACTTATTATACCTCGTCATGGTCAGTTCAGTGCCTATCGTAGCAAAGCTTTTGATCATTTCTATCGACCTGTCAATCAAGGCAGGTAGTTCCGGAAGTTCTTCTTTATCAAAGCCATTCAGCACATAATCCACCTGCCGCCCTTTTGGAAAATCGTTACCAACGCCAAATCGAAGGCGGGCATATTCATTATTGCCAAGGGTTGCTTCAATATGTTTTAAGCCGTTATGGCCGGCAGCGCTTCCTTTAGGTTTTAAACGGAGCGTACCAAATGGCAGGGCGATATCATCAACCAAAACCAACACATTTTCGACCGGCACTTTCAGCGTTTTCATCCAGTGGCTTACCGCCTTACCGCTGTTGTTCATATAGGTAGTTGGTTTGATAAGGAAAAGGGTGCGGGCCTTATGGTTTACTTCGCTGTAATAAGCCAGGCGGTCGTTATAAAACTTAGCGCCCTCTTGTTTTACAAAAGCATCCAGTATCATAAAACCGATATTATGCCGGGTATCGGCATATTCGGGCCCTATGTTTCCTAAACCAACGATGAGATATTTCATGCCCCCTGGCCCCCTAAAGGGGGAATTTAAAGATCTATTAATTTTATAGCGATGGGTTTGAAACCCATCGCTATAATGATGCGAAGATATTAATTAAAATAAAAACAGCGATAAGTAAAAACTCATCGCTGTTAATTCACTAACCCACTTTTGTTCCCCCTTTAGGGGGTTAGGGGGCCGTAGCTTATTTTTTACCTGCTGCAGCTTCCTGTTCAGCCTGGCGTAAAGCACGTGAAGTAGTTACGGATACAATGGTATCTTCTTTTGCATTGGTAATCACTAATTTACCAACACTTAAGTCGCCAACTTTTACTGATTTTCCAACTTCCAAAGTTGCAATGCTTACTTCAATAGCATCCAAATGCTCTTTTGGTAACGCTTTGATACGCAGCTTGCGTAATTTTTGTACCAGTTTACCACCGGTTTTTACACCTGGAGAAGTTCCGGTTAATTTAACAGGGATCTCGATGGTGATCGGTTTCTTTTCATCCAGCAACAAAAAGTCAACGTGGATGATCTGCTCAGTTAATGGATGGAACTGAAGATCTTTAATGATCGCCTGTGATTTTACTCCGGCAATTTCTAAGTCGATGAAATGAACAACCGGTGTATAAACAACGGGTTTCAAATCAGCTGCGGACACTGAAAAGTGGGTTTGGGTAGCCCCACCGTAAAGCACTGCAGGCACAAGGCCTAAATAACGCAGTTCTTTAGCGTCACGTTTCCCTACGTTCTCTCTTGGAGAACCGCTAATAGCAATTGATTTCATTAATTTGATTTTTATTTATTAGTTCATAGTTGATAGTTAATGGTTCATAGCAGAACCGGCACTATCGTTTTATTATTTTAAAGTTGATGGTTCATAGTTTAACCATTTCACCATCTTTTATTTTTTGTTCATCGCTTATGGATATTTGCCATGGATTTCTGCCATGAACTGTCATCCATGAACCATGAACTAATCTACCTTAAACAACTGGCTTATTGAGCCATGTTCGTTCACATTCATTATCGCTTTGGCAAACAGGTCGGCAGTGCTTAACACCCTGATCTTGCTGCTTTTCTGTTTAAGCGGTATCGTATCGGTAACGATCAGTTCAGTCAATACTGAATTCTCGATCGTATCATAAGCTTTGCCTGATAATACCGGGTGCGTACAAACCGCGCGAACGCTGCGTGCACCACGCTCCATAATTAATCCTGCTGCTTTTGCCAGTGTACCGGCTGTATCGCATATATCATCAATCAGCACTATATCCTGGCCGGTAACATCACCAATTAATGTCATCGATTCAATTTCATTGGCGCGTTTACGGCGTTTATCGCAGATCACCACTTCCGCGTTAAAATATTTAGCGAAGGTACGGGCGCGGTATGAGCCCCCCATATCCGGCGAAGCAATGGTTAAATTACCCAGACCAAGCGCTTTAATGTACGGCACAAATATGATCGAAGCATCCAGGTGATCAACCGGGATATCAAAAAAGCCCTGGATCTGCGCAGCGTGGAGGTCCATCGTCATGATGCGGTTGATGCCGGCCGCAACCAAAATATTGGCTACCAGTTTTGCACCTATCGCAACGCGCGGTTTATCTTTTCTGTCCTGCCGTGCCAAACCGAAATATGGGATAACCGCAGTTACATAATGGGCAGATGCACGGCGGGCGGCATCAGTCATCATTAATAGCTCCACCAGGTTATCTGTTGGTGGGTTAGTGCTCTGTATTAAAAATACATCGCAACCACGTACTGATTCATTAAAATGGGGTTGAAACTCACCATCGCTAAATCGGGTTAATACCACATCGCCAAGCTCATGGCCATACGATTGCGCAATATTTGCAGCAAGCTCCTTGGTGCCCGAGCCTGCAAATAATTTAACGGTATTAAATTGTAAAGGCATGTTTGATTTACGAGTTACGAATTACGATTTCAGATTTATTCAGATTTCGGATGTTCGATTTCGGATTTGTTGTCCATTATTAAAAACAATTTCGGATTTCTGAAGCTCCTTCGGGTAAAATCCGAAATTGAACATCCGAAATCCGAAATCATCAATTGTTGCCCGACCAGGATTCGAACCTAGACAAACGGTACCAAAAACCGTTGTACTACCTTTATACTATCGGGCAATCTCTTCAGGACAGTTATCCTCTCCAAAAAGGAATGCAAATATAGGAGGATTTTTTTGTTATGAAAAGGAAAAATGAAAAAATGCTATGAAAATCGATTTAATCGATTCGGTTGCAAGTAAACCTACGGATCTGTTCCTGAAAAAAGCACATAAAAGTATATATTAAACCACTGAGAACACTGAGAAAACACAGAGAGCCACAGAGAAATGCAAATAGAAAATGATTTAGCAACGGAATTAATAGGGTCTGCAATTACTGTGCATAAAACACTGGGTCCTGGTTTACTCGAATCAGCTTACAAAGAATGTTTATTTTATGAATTGATAAGTAAGGGGCTTTATGTTGAGAAAGAGAGGCCATTGCCATTGATTTATAAAGAAATAAGAATGGATTGTGGATATCGACTGGATTTGCTGGTTGAAAATAAGATAATCGTGGAGATAAAGGCTGTTGAAGCTCTTAACGATATTCATCTAGCTCAGGCACTTACGTATCTCAAGGTCTCTGGTTGCAAACTTGGTTTGTTAATGAATTTTAACGTTCTAAAAATCAAAGATGGTGTTCGGCGGGTAATCCACACTCCGTGAACCTCTGCGTTTTCTCTGTGTTCTCTGTGGTTATACAAACCGCTGTACTGATGTCGGGGCAACTAATACTCAATCACCACCCCGTTCGAACAGAATTTGTTGATGCATTTCGTTACAGGATCATCAACATTCTTTTTTTATATTTTCCTTTCTGATTTTTTAACAAAAATTTAATCAACCCAAAAAAACCATCAGCCATCCGTGTTGTTTTTGGAATAATTAACCCTTTTTATTAACATCTAAAATTTAAAGTTATAAGTACTCAGGTGGAAACAATGAATGCGCAGGAAGTTGCAAACAGGCTTGTGTTGCTATGCCGCGAAGGGAAAAATGTTGAAGCAATAAATGAATTGTACGATGACAACGTAGTGAGCCACGAACCCCAGGGTTCGCCAATGAAAGAAAAAATTGGCAAACAGGCTGCTCTGGACGCTACAAACCATTGGCTCGATTCTGTTCAGGAACTGCATAACGTTTATATCTCGAACCCAATTGTTGGCGGTGATTTTTTTGCCTGCACTATGAAAGTGGATGCGACCTATAAAGAACACGGCCGGAATGTAATGGAGGAGTTATGTGTATTTGAAGTTAAAGACGGAAGAATTGTATACGAGCAATTCTTTTACCCTACCGGCAATTAAACCCCGGTCAAAATAAGTCATAACAAAAAAGGGGCAGAGTAAGTTCAATT
>NZ_CAIWNH010000101.1 GCF_903913935.1 uncultured Mucilaginibacter sp. | reverse complement strand
TTACGTGAGAAACAATTTATGAAAATTGTATCATTAGCACCGGAGGTATTGTAACATGGAAAATAAGAAGAATATAAAACCTGCCAAAATGAAGATCAAAAAAGGTGATCTGGTAAAGGTTATAGCCGGTGACTCAAAAGGCGCCCAGGGTAAAGTATTAGAAGTAATATTAGACAAGAACCGCATAATTGTTGAAGGTGCTAACTTAGTATCAAAACATACTAAGCCAAATGCTGCAAAACCTAATGGTGGTATTGTTAAGCAGGAAGCTGCCATACACGTTTCAAACCTGATGCTGGTTGACCCTAAATCGGGCAAACCAACCCGCGTTGGCCGTAAAAGAAACGAAGCCGGTAAATTAGTAAGAGTGGCAAAAATATCAGGAGAGGAAATTAAGTAATGGAATACGTACCAAGATTAAAAACAAAGTATAGAACTGAGATCCGTACTGCACTGAAAGATAAATTTCAGTATAAAAGCGTAATGCAGGTTCCTAAACTTGAAAAAATTGCTATCAACCAGGGTGTTGGTGGTGCAACTACTGATAAAAAACTGATCGAAAGTACAATTGCCGAGCTTACTACCATCACTGGTCAGCAAGCGGTTTCTTCAAAATCGAAAAAGGATATTTCAAACTTTAAGTTACGTAAAAACATGCCAATCGGCGTACGTGTTACTTTACGTGATAATACCATGTATGAATTCCTTGACCGTTTGATCGCTATCGCGTTGCCACGTATCCGTGACTTCAAAGGTATTAATGATAAAGGTTTTGACGGCCGCGGTAATTATACCTTAGGTATATCTGAGCAGATCATTTTCCCTGAGATCAATATCGACAAGATCAACAAGATACAGGGTATGGATATTACCTTTGTAACCTCTGCAACAAACGATGTTGAAGCATTGGAGTTGTTGAAACAATTTGGATTACCATTTAAAAATCAAAATACAACTACAAATGGCTAAAGAAGGTGTAAAAGCGCGTGAATTGAAACGTGCTAAATTAGTAGCTAAATACGCTGAAAAAAGAGCGGCCCTTAAGGCAGCAGGTGATTACCTTGCTTTGGATAAATTACCAAAAGCAGCTTCACCTGTAAAATTACACAACAGGTGTAAATTAACCGGCCGCCCTCGTGGTTATATGCGTCAATTTGGTATTTCACGTGTTACATTCCGTGAAATGGCATTGGACGGTAAGATCCCCGGAGTAAAGAAAGCAAGCTGGTAGTTTGATTTCGGATTTCGGAATTTCGATTTCGGAATTTTGAATGTCCGCAGCAAAAAAATATAAAATCGAAAATAGGTACACGATCGGCTCAAATCCGAAATTGAATATCCGAAATACGATATAAGATTAACCGATAGCAGGTCCAATAAAGGATACCACTATCATAAAACAATAAAATGAATACAGATCCAATCGCAGATTATCTTACAAGAGTAAGGAATGCTATTAAGGCCAACCATAGGGTTGTTGAAATTCCTGCATCAAATCTGAAAAAGGAAATCACGAAAGTGCTTTTCGACAAAGGTTACATTGCCAATTTTAAGTTTGAAGACAATGGTCCACAGGGCACTATTAAGGTAGCTTTGAAATACCATCCGATAACAAAAATTTCTGCTATCCGAAGCATAGCGCGCATCAGTAAACCAGGTTTGAGGAAATACGCAGGCATGGATAATATGCCAAGAGTATTAAATGGTTTAGGTATCGCCATCCTGTCAACTTCTAAAGGCGTAATGACCGATAAAGAAGCCCGCGCACAGAACGTTGGTGGCGAAGTTTTATGCTACGTATATTAATAGGAGGAAATTAAGCAATGTCAAGAGTAGGAAAATCACCGATTGCGCTGCCCCAGGGAGTTACTTTCACTTTATCAGCAGATAATGTTGTTACAGTAAAAGGCCCAAAAGGCGAGTTGCATCAAGCCGTTGACAGTGATATCACTGTTGAGGTGGAAGAAGGACAACTGGTTGTAAAACGCCCTTCTGATCAAAAACGTCATAAAGCATTACACGGCTTATACCGGGCTTTAATCAATAACATGGTAGTTGGTGTAACAACCGGCTATAAGTTAGAGCAGGAATTAGTGGGTGTAGGTTATCGTGCAACCAATACAGGTAATACATTAGACTTAGTGCTGGGATATTCTCACCACTATGTATTTGAATTGCCAACAGAAATAAAAGTTACAACAACTGCTGAAAAGGGTAAAAACCCAACAATTATTCTAGAGTCAATTGATAAACAACTGATCGGCCAGGTAGCGGCAAAAATACGCTCGTTACGTGCACCTGAACCATACAAAGGAAAAGGTATCAAGTTTGTTGGCGAAATATTGAGAAGAAAAGCAGGTAAATCAGCATCTAAAAAATAATCGTCATGGGAGCTAAGTTATCAAGAAGAGACAGAATAAAAAAGGGAATCAGAAAACGTATTTCCGGTTCTTCAGCACGTCCGCGTCTGTCCGTGTACAGAAGCAATAAAGGTATTTACGCGCAGATCATTGACGATGTTAGCGGCAAGACATTAGTGTCGGCCTCATCATTATCAAAAGATTTCATTGCAGAAAAAGGTACAAAGATCGATCAGTCAGCTGCCGTAGGCAAGCTGGTTGCTGAGAAAGCTGTTGCCGCAGGAATTAAAGATGTGGTTTTTGACAGGAATGGTTATTTATACCATGGCCGTATTAAATCACTGGCTGATGGTGCACGTGAAGGTGGTTTAAACTTTTAATCGGAAAGAAAGATGTCAACAATCAACATAAAAAGAGTAAAAACCAGCGAGATCGAATTAAAGGATCGTTTGGTTAGCATACAACGCGTTGCCAAAGTAACTAAAGGTGGCCGTACATTCAGCTTCAGTGCCATTGTTGTGGTAGGAGATGAAAACGGTGTAGTTGGTTATGGTTTAGGTAAAGCAAAAGAAGTTACCGAAGCAATTGCTAAAGGTATAGATGATGCCAAAAAGAACCTGGTAAAAGTTCCTATCATTAACGGTACTGTACCTCACGAACAAATTGGTAAATTTTCAGGTGGTTTTGTTTTCATTAAACCAGCTGCTAATGGTACCGGTGTAATTGCAGGTGGTGCAATGCGTGCCGTATTGGAGTCTGCAGGTATACATAACGTATTGGCAAAATCAAAAGGTTCATCAAACCCGCACAACGTGGTTAAAGCAACTGTATCGGCATTATCACAATTGCGTGATGCTTATACTGTAGCCCAGCAACGCGGCGTTAGTTTAGGTAAAGTATTTAACGGATAATCAGTCATGGCAAAAATCAAAATAACTCAGATTAAAAGCGTGATCGATAGAAGTGAGCGCCAAAAAAAGACAGTTGAAGCCCTTGGTTTAAAAAGGATCAACCACAGTGTAGAAGTTGAAGCTACTGCGGCTATTATTGGTATGGTTAAAAAAGTTAATCACCTGGTAGCGGTAGAAAATATTTAATATCATGAATTTAAGTAATCTAAAACCTGCAAAAGGTTCTACAAAAAATAGAAAAAGGATTGGCCGTGGTACAGGTTCAGGCCGTGGCGGAACATCAACCCGTGGTCATAAAGGTGCAGGTTCACGTTCAGGTACCAGCACAAAAGTTGGTTTCGAAGGTGGCCAGATGCCTTTACAGCGCCGTGTACCTAAGGTAGGATTTAAAAACCCTAACCGTGTTGAATACACCGGTGTTAACCTTGACGTATTGCAAGCATTAACTGAAAAATTTTCATTATCATCAGTTGATTTTGACACACTGAAAGAACACGGATTGGTTTCAAGAAACGATGTGGTTAAGATCCTTGGCCGCGGCGAATTGAAAGCCAAATTAGAAGTTAAAGCACACGCGTTTACTGCAACAGCGCAAAAAGCGATTGAAGCAGCAGGTGGTACCATAGTAAAGCTATAATTTTCGATGAAGAAATTTTTCACCACATTATCCAATATCTGGAAAATCGATGATTTAAGAGTGCGTATTACAAACACACTCTTATTTCTTTTAATATATCGTGCAGGTTCATTCATAGTATTGCCGGGCGTTAGCCCTGCATCAGTGAGTGGTAAAGGTGCCGAAGGAATTGCAGGATTACTGAATATGTTTTCCGGTGGATCATTTTCACATGCATCCATTTTTGCATTGGGTGTAATGCCCTATATATCTGCTTCAATTGTGGTGCAATTATTGGGTATAGCAGTACCTTACTTCGCTAAACTTCAAAAAGAAGGCGAAAGCGGACGTAACAAACTTAACCAGTGGACCCGTTATTTAACTATAGGGATCACTGCTTTACAGGCTGCAGCCTACCTGAAGTCTCAGATCACTCCTGACCAGATGGAGATTGCCAACCCGTACTTCACCGTTTTAAATATGTTCGTGCTTACCGCAGGTACCATGTTTATCATGTGGCTGGGCGAGAAAATTACAGATAAAGGTATTGGTAACGGTATTTCACTTATCATCATGGTGGGTATCATTTCCGCGCTGCCAGGTGCATTTTTCTCCGAATTCCAGTCGCGTAATGCAGCCGCTGGTGGTTTGGTTATGTTCATTGTTGAAATTGTAGCACTGATAGCCGTAGTAATGTTTACTATCCTTATCGTGCAGGGAACCCGCAAAGTTGCGGTTCAATATGCCAAACGTATTGTTGGCAACAAACAATATGGTGGTGTTAGGCAGTATATCCCCTTAAAGGTGAATGCAGCCGGTGTAATGCCGATCATTTTTGCCCAGGCATTAATGTTTATACCTGCCACTGTAACACAGTTTTTCCCGAAAGCGGCATCCAATCCGATATTAATGTCACTGTCTGACTATACAGCATGGGGGCATAATTTATTGTTCGCGATGCTGATCATTGTATTCACTTATTTTTATACAGCGATTACCGTGAATCCTAACCAGATGGCCGAGGATATGAAAAAGAATGGTGGATTTATCCCTGGTATCAAACCGGGCAAAGCCACCGCTGATTTCATTGACGGGGTTATCTCAAGAATTACATTGCCTGGCTCTATTTTCCTTGCCATCATAGCTGTTTTCCCTGCATTGGCAGCCCTGTTACATATTAACAGCGCCTTTGCAAGGTTCTTCGGTGGTACCTCATTGATCATTCTTGTGGGTGTTGTGTTAGATACCTTACAGCAAATTGAAAGTCATTTGTTAATGCGTCATTATGATGGGTTAATGAAGACTGGCAGGATCAAAGGGCGTACATCAGTTCCGGCAAGTGGAACAAGTCAGCCTGTTATCTAAAATTATAACATGTCAAAGATCAATTATAAGTCTGTCGAAGAGATAGAACTCATAAGAGAAAGTTCTTTACTTGTTTCCAAAACACTTGGAGAGATCGCTAAAGTGATTGGTCCCGGTGTAAAAACCATAGATTTAAATAAATTAGCAGAAACCTTTATCCGCGATAACGGCGGGGTTCCTGCTTTTTTAAATTATCATGGCTTCCCTTATTCATTGTGTATCTCAATGAACGACCAGGTAGTTCACGGTTTCCCCGGTAACAGGGAACTGGTAGACGGTGACCTGGTGTCAGTTGATTGCGGCGCCATCCTGAATAAGTATATCGGCGACTCGGCTTATACATTTGCCATAGGCGAAGTAAGCGACACCGTAAAGAAGCTGATGAGGGTTACCATGGAATGCCTTGATCTGGGTGTAGCAAAAGCTGTAACAGGCATGCGCATCGGTGATATAGGCTATGCTGTTCAGGAGCATGCCGAGAAGAATGGTTTCGGTGTTGTGAAGGAGCTGGTAGGCCATGGCGTTGGATTAGCTTTGCATGAAAAACCCGAAGTGCCAAATTATGGTAAACGCGGCTCCGGTATTAAACTGGAAGAAGGAATGGTGATAGCAATTGAACCCATGATCAACGCAGGTAAAGCCAGGGTGAAGTTTTGGGACGATGGCTGGACTGTGTCAACTGCCGACGGCAAACCTTCTGCTCATTATGAGCATACGGTGGCTGTAAAAAAGGGGAAACCCGAAATACTTTCTACATTTTCATATGTAGATAATGTTTTAAAAGAAAAAAATAAAAGTTAAAAAATTTTTATTAATTTTGCATCCCGCTTTTAAGGCGGATAATTGAGTAATAATCAGTAAAATATGGCCAAACAAGCCTCAATTGAACAAGACGGTACGATTAAAGAAGCATTATCAAACGCGATGTTTAGGGTAGAGTTGGAGAATGGACACGAAATTATTGCGCATATTTCAGGCAAAATGCGTATGCACTACATCAAAATTCTTCCTGGCGACAGGGTGAAACTGGAAATGAGTCCATATGATTTAACAAAGGGTAGAATAACCTATAGATATAAATAAAAACGCGATGAAAGTTAGAGCATCCATTAAAAAACGCAGTGTTGATTGCAAGATCATCCGCCGTAAAGGGAAACTTTATGTTATTAACAAGAAGAACCCTAAGTATAAACAACGTCAGGGATAATTAAAAGAATTGTAGTAATCCGTACAACGGTGGCCCGCCGTTCGGTTACTATCTAAAAATACAAACAAAAAATATGGCAAGGATTTCAGGTATTGATTTACCAAAGAATAAAAGAGGCGAGATAGGCCTGACCTACATTTACGGTATTGGCCGCTCAACAGCCCAGAGGATTTTAACTGAAGCCGGTATTGATTTCAATACCAAAGTTCAGGATTGGAATGATGAGCAATTAAACGCTATCCGCGGTATAATCAACGATCAGATTAAAGTTGAAGGCTCGTTGCGTTCAGAAGTTCAGCTTAACATCAAGCGTTTAATGGATATAGGTTGCTATCGTGGTACCCGTCACCGTAAAGGATTGCCTTTACGTGGTCAGCGCACCAAAAACAACTCACGTACCCGTAAAGGAAAACGTAAGACTGTTGCTAACAAGAAAAAGGCTACTAAATAGTAATTAGTAAACAGAGACTAGAGATTAGTTGATGTTTTACGATTTGCTAAATAAATAGAAACCGATTGGCAACCCTGAAGGTTGCCAGGAATAAATGAAGTAACAAATATTAATGGGTCCGGGTTATTTACTAACTCAATAATTCATTAATTCAATAATTAAAAAAATGGCTAAGACCAAAAAAGTTACCAAAAAGCGTATTGTAATTGTTGAGCCGGTTGGCGAAGCACACATCAATGCTACCTTCAACAACATCATTTTAACCCTAACCAACAAAAGCGGCCAGGCTATTTCATGGTCATCTGCAGGTAAAATGGGTTTCAAGGGTTCAAAAAAGAACACACCTTATGCTGCCGGTCAGGCTGCTGCCGATTGCGGTAAAGTTGCTTATGACTTAGGTTTGCGTAAAGTAGAAGTATTTGTAAAAGGACCCGGCGCAGGCCGCGAATCGGCTATCCGTACACTGCAAACTGCAGGTATCGAGGTAACTACCATAAAGGACATCACCCCGCTTCCGCACAATGGTTGCCGTCCGTCAAAAAGAAGAAGAGTTTAATTAACAGATTTTTTAAAGCTAAGATTCGGCAGCTGCGGGCTGCTTGATACTTTAAAAACCACAAACAATGGCTAGATATACAGGTCCAAAATCAAAAATTGCGCGCCGTTTCCGCGAACCGATCTTCGGTCCGGATAAAGCGCTGGAAAGAAAAAATTATCCACCGGGAATGCACGGTGTTTCCAAAAGAAGAGGGAAACAATCAGAGTATTCAACCCAGTTGATGGAAAAACAGAAAGTTAAATATACCTATGGTGTATTGGAACGCCAGTTCGAAAACTTATTTCACCGCGCTTCTGCAAGAGAAGGTATCACCGGCGAAAACTTGCTTAAATTGTTAGAAGCCCGTTTGGATAACGCGGTTTACCGTTTAGGTATTTCCCCAACCCGTTCAGGTGCGCGCCAGTTAGTTGGCCACAAGCACATTACTGTAAATGGCGAGGTAGTAAATATTGCATCATATACTTTAAGAGCAGGTGATGTGATCGCGGTTCGCGAGAAATCAAAAACACTTGAAGCTATTACGCATTCAGTTGCCGGCAGAAAGATCAACAAACATAGCTGGCTTGAGTGGGATGCTGCCAATTTAACAGGCAAATTCCTGAATTATCCAAATCGCGATGAGATTCCTGAAAACATCAAGGAAAACCTGATCGTCGAGTTGTACTCAAAATAATAAAGATAATTATCCACAAATTGATTGGCAAATTTTTGCCGATCATTTGTGGTTTAAATCATTTCAATTAGTTAACAATAAATAAAGGATATAAATGGCAATTTTAGCATTTCAAAAACCAGACAAGGTTATCATGCAGAAATCGACTGATTTTGAGGGTACGTTTGAGTTTCGTCCCTTAGAACCAGGCTTCGGTATAACCATTGGTAATGCTCTCCGTCGTATATTACTTTCATCACTTGAAGGTTTTGCGATCACTTCAGTTCGTTTTTCAGGAGTGATGCATGAGTTTTCAACCATAAAAGGTGTTGTTGAAGACGTTACCGAGATCATCCTTAACCTTAAACAGGTTAGGTTTAAAAAATCAGGGGAAACCGGTGAGAACGAAAAGATATTTGTGATCATCAATAACCAGGACGCTTTTAAAGCTGGTGACATTTCAAAGTTTTCAAACAACTTTATAGTTTTAAATCCTGATCTGGTTATCTGTAACATGGATTCTTCAGTAACGCTTGAAATTGAGCTTACTGTAAACAAGGGCCGTGGTTATGTTCCAAGCGAAGAAAATAAAAACCCTGATGCCAATGTAGGTGTGATCGCTATCGATTCTATTTATACACCCATCAAGAACGTAAAATATACCATCGAAAACTATCGTGTAGAACAAAAAACAGACTATGAAAAATTAGTACTTGATATTGCTACCGATGGCTCGATCCATCCTGAAGATGCGCTGAAAGAAGCTGCAAAGATCCTGATCCAGCACTTTATGCTGTTTAGCGATGAAAACATGATGCTTGAAGCACAGGCTAAGGAAGAAACCAAAGAAGTTGACGAAGAGATCCTGCACATGCGCAAGATCCTGAAAACTGAACTGGTTGATCTTGATCTTTCTGTTCGTGCACTAAACTGCCTTAAAGCTGCTGATATCCGCAGCCTGGCCGACTTAGTATCATATGACGTTGCAGATATGCTTAAGTTCAGGAACTTTGGTAAAAAGTCATTAACAGAAATTCAGGACCTGGTTAAATCAAAAGGCTTGTCATTCGGCATGAACCTTTCGAAATTTAAACTGGACGAGGAGTAATTTAGAGATTAGCGATTAGAGATAAGAGAATAGATTCTCAAAACTTTAATCGCTAATTTATTTTATAAGGGTTGGCAGATAGAAACTAATCTCTAATCACCAACCTCTGATCACTAACATAGGCATAATTCCGCGGGCTTGACAAACAGCCGCCCAACGGTATGCACGTGAAAACATAACAAAACAATGAGACACGGAAAAAAAGTTAACCACTTAGGCCGCACCAACAGTCACCGCAAAGCGATGCTGGGTAACATGGCTACGTCGCTTATCTTACATAAGCGCATCACTACTACATTAGCAAAAGCTAAAGCATTACGCATATATGTAGAGCCGATCATCACCAAATCAAAAAACGATACTACGCACTCACGCCGTACTGTATTCAGCTATTTACAGGATAAAGACGCTGTTACCATATTGTTCCGCGAAATTGCTGAAAAAGTGGCTACCCGTCCGGGCGGTTACACCCGTATCATTAAAATGGAAAACCGTTTAGGCGATAACGCCGAGATGGCCATGATTGAACTGGTAGATTATAACACAGTTTACGGTACAGATACTGCCAAAACAGAGAAAAAATCAACACGTCGCCGTGGTGGTGCTGCTAAAGCAAAAACTGCTGAACCAACTGCTAAAGCTGAAACTGCACCGGTTGTTGATGTAGCACCAGTAGTTGAAGAAGCACCAGCTGCTGAAGCACCTGAAGCGCCAACTGCATCTGCAGAGCACGAGGAAAACGCTGAAAAAGGCGAATAATTTTAAATCCAAATAAATCTAATTATTAAGGAATAGCCCCGCTCATTGAGTGGGGCTTCTTTGTTTTTATGTTTTATGTAGAGACGCAATCTTTTGCGTCTCCGGTATTGATGTTTTAGGAATTGCACGAAAACATAATTCCATTTGCAAAATTGTCATCGGTTGAACTGCATTTTACTAATATCTAATCACCACTCTCTAATCTCTAAAACCCTGCCAACCTGTCACCACCAAACATCCCTAATCTGACTATTTATTACCTTTCGCCTTTCACCTTTTGCCTTTCACCGCCAAATAATCTGCCAAACCCATATTGGCACAAGCATTGATAAATAGGTAGTAATAAAACAATCATTCAATCTAGAAAATATAATCATATGTCTAAAATAATTGGAATCGACTTAGGAACAACGAACTCCTGCGTAGCTGTAATGGAAGGTAACGAACCTGTAGTTATTGCTAACAGCGAGGGAAAACGTACTACGCCGTCTGTAGTGGCTTTTATTGACAACGGCGAGCGTAAAGTGGGTGATCCTGCAAAACGTCAGGCGATCACGAACCCTACAAAAACCATTTCGTCTATCAAACGCTTTATGGGTAACAACTTTAACGAAGTTACCAAAGAGGCTTCCCGTATGCCATATAAAGTGGTTAAAGGCGATAACAACACCCCGCGTGTTGAGATCGGCGACCGCAAATATACCCCGCAGGAAATATCAGCAATGATCCTTCAGAAAATGAAGAAAACTGCCGAAGATTTCTTAGGTACTGAAGTTACCGAAGCGGTTATTACCGTACCTGCTTACTTTAACGATGCACAACGCCAGGCAACCAAAGAAGCCGGTGAAATTGCCGGCTTAAAAGTTCGCCGTATTATTAACGAACCTACTGCTGCTGCCCTGGCTTATGGCCTGGATAAAGCACACAGGGACATGAAGATCGTTGTGTTTGACTGCGGTGGCGGTACTCATGACGTATCTGTACTTGACCTTGGTGATGGCGTGTTCGAAGTAAAATCAACTGATGGTGATACTCACCTTGGTGGTGACGACTTTGACCAGGTAATTATCGACTGGATGGCCGACGAATTTAAAAGCGATGAAGGTGTTGACCTGCGTAAGGACCCTATGGCTTTGCAACGTTTAAAAGAAGCAGCTGAAAAAGCAAAGATCGAGTTATCAAGCTCAACCCAGACTGAAATAAACTTACCATACGTAACTGCTGCTGACGGCGTGCCAAAGCACTTAGTTAAAACATTAACCCGTGCTAAATTTGAGCAACTGGCAGACAGCCTGATCAAACGTACCATCGAACCTTGCAGAACTGCGTTGAAAAATGCAGGTTACAGCACTTCTGATATCGACGAGATCATCCTGGTAGGTGGTTCAACCCGTATCCCTGCTATACAGGATGCTGTTGAGAAATTCTTCGGTAAATCACCGTCAAAAGGGGTAAACCCTGATGAAGTGGTTGCCATCGGTGCAGCTATACAAGGCGGTGTGTTAACCGGCGACGTGAAAGATGTGTTGTTACTGGATGTTACCCCGCTTTCATTAGGTATCGAAACTATGGGTGGTGTAATGACCAGGCTGATTGAAGCTAATACAACCATCCCTACCAAAAAGACAGAGACCTTCTCTACAGCGTCTGATAACCAGCCGGAAGTACAGATCCACGTTTTACAGGGCGAGCGCCCAATGGCAGCAGGCAACCGTACCATTGGCCAGTTCAATTTGGCAGGTATCCCGCCGGCTCCGCGTGGTGTGCCACAGGTTGAAGTAACTTTTGATATTGATGCCAACGGTATATTGCATGTATCTGCTAAAGATAAAGCTACCGGTAAAGAGCAAAAGATCCGTATCGAAGCATCTTCAGGTTTAACTGATGCCGAGATCAAAAGGATGAAGGACGAAGCTGAAGCAAATGCTGATGCTGACAAAAAGGCAAAAGAAGAAGTTGAAAAACTGAATGCTGCCGATGCCCTGATCTTCTCGACAGAAAAACAACTGAAGGAATATGGTGACAAAATTTCAGCTGACAAAAAAGCCCCTATTGAAGAAGGCTTAACGAAACTGAAAGAAGCCTATGCTTCGAAAAACTTCGATGCGATTGAAACCGCACAGACCGAATTAAGCAACGCGTGGAACGCTGCATCTGAAGAGATGTACAAAGCTTCTGCCGATGGTGCACAAGGCGCACAGCCAGGCCCTGATGCAGGCGCAGGCCATGAAGGACACGCCGAAGGCGACACCGTTACCGATGTTGACTTTGAAGAAGTAAAATAATACCTTTTCCTCTAAAAAGGTTTAAATAGAAGAACCCCGGTTATTAGGTTAGCCGGGGTTTTTTGTTGGTAGAGTTTTAAGACTTACGAAGTATATTTTATAAATATCATAATGCATTTGTAACCGATATTTTCAGCTATGGTCATTGCCAATCCAAATTGAAGTTACATATCCCATTTTATTGATGGCAAATGAAATGTAAGCATCCGTCATTGTTTTATGGTTGGTGATATAAATCACAAGATTGTCACCTTTTGATGCGCTTTTGTAAGACCGTGGAAAATATCTTTTGAATTTATCTATTTGATCACCAACGCTAAAGGTTGCCCCGGCAAGTAAAATAAAGTAGGACGGGTTTGTGATCATAGCTGATTCGAAACGCTGTTTAATAAAATAAACTTTAAGTCCGTTATACTTGTAGGTACAGGCAGGCCCTCCTAAAATTTCGTCTTTGCCTTTTATTCCTTTTATGTCCCCCATCGTTTTTTTTAACTCATATTGGGACCCCAGAGAATAAATATTCTGATTACGGTTTGAAATTTTGATTTTCGAGTTTTCGATGGAATCTTCTAATTGTTGGGGTTGCTTAAGACTGCCTGTAAGTATGCAAGCAATTGAAACGATCAATAAAAATTTCATAAGGATAAGGTCTAATAATAGCTACATTAGGGGCAACTAAATACCATGCTCCGTTAAGCTCTCAATATACAATTCAATTGCTTCCCTTGCATTCAATTTTGCTTCTTCCAGATCAGCGCCATAGGTTATACAACCGGGTAATGCAGGCACATTAACTGTAAAGCCGCCTTCCGGTTCTGGTTTAAGGAGTATTTTGTATGATAATGACACAGATAAAGTTAGTTATAATAAAGTAAGCATCAATTTTAATTATAAAAAATGAAGCCAAGTCATCAAATTAACTACGTTATGTTTGCACAGTAGCAAATTAAAAATGGTTAAAGTTTTTGTTTGTTTAAGTGAAGAAGTGTCTCACCCCGAATATTTGGAATTACAGAATTAACAGAATTCCATAAATTCCTTAATTCAATGAATTCGAGTTCAGACAAATGGGTGTTCGTTCGTTTTTAGATGAAACAGCTGATGAAACAAACGGACGCCTTTTCTTGATCAAATACCAAAACAAAAAATCCCGCCTTATGGGCAGGATTTTGATATGTTGAACAGCCAACCTTTTATGGCCACAAATTCTCAGGATAAGCGCCGCTGGCTACCAGATCCGAAATGCTTTTTTGTACGATAGGTTTATCTTCTTTATAAGTAACACCGAACCATTTGGCATCTGTAGGGATCACTTTAAATGATGCTTCACCGCTTTTGATCAGCTCATCACCAATTAGAGGGATAAAGAATTCAGCTTTGGGGTCATTCTGGTTCGCTTCCACAAAAGCTTTAAACAATGGTTCTGTTTTAGCAAAAACTGCAGGTGTAAATCCCCAGAAATTCATCGACACCGGGGTGTTTGATGGCAAGGGGATCTCTACGCCGTTTTCCTCATATACTACACTTCCGTCTTTTGCAAAATATACTTTCAGGCGCTCATTAATGGCAACCATATTGCCGTTCTCGTCTACCTGGCAAACACCGCGGGATACAGTGCCGTAGTCAGATAACGTTTTATCCACCTGGTAACCAATGATCGAAAATTTATCATCTGCCACTTCGGTATTTAAAAATTTAGCCATTTTTTCAAATGCATCAGATCCGTAAAAGTCATCCGCATTGATCACGCAAAAAGGCTCATGCACCTGGTTGCGTGCCGCAAGAACTGCATGGGCAGTCCCCCATGGTTTGGCGCGTTCAATAGTTTTATCAATGCCAAATGGCTTCAGGTCATAACTTTGAAAAACATAATCAGTTTCAATACGTCCTTTAAGTTTCGGCTCAAAAATAGCCTTAAATGGTTCTGCAAATTCTTCGCGAATGATGAAGCTTACTTTGCCGAAGCCAGCCTTTATAGCATCATAAATAGAGTAGTCGATAATGGTTTCACCGTGAGGGCCAAAGCCGTCAACTTGTTTCATACTTCCGTAGCGGCTCGCCATCCCGGCAGCTAATATCAATAATGTAGGTTTCATATACTTTTTAAGGGCAGATTTATTAAATGTAAAGATGACATTTTATTTCGAAATATTTATTAAAATGATTAATATTTTTTACGAAAAAATGTTTGGCTTTGTTGATTATTATTTGATATACCGAAAATCCTGACCAGCGTTTAAATTTAACAAAGTTTCATAAATCAGGCGGATCACATTATCTACATCATCCTTGTGGATCATCTCTACCGTAGTATGCATATAGCGAAGTGGCAACGAGATCAAAGCTGAAGGAACCCCATCATTTGAATAAGCAAATGCATCGGTATCTGTCCCGGTTGAACGTGATGAAGCCTGGCGCTGGAACGGGATCTGAGCCTTTTCCGCTGATTCGATCAATAACTTATTCAGGTTGTTCTGCACCGCAGGTGCGTATGATATTACCGGTCCTTTTCCACAAGCCAGGTCGCCCTGTGTGATCTTGCTGATCATCGGGGTTTGCGTATCATGCGTAACATCAGTTACAATGGCAACGTTAGGTTTGATATGATGTGCGATCATCTCAGCGCCGCGTAAACCGATCTCTTCCTGTACTGCGTTTACAATATACAGCCCGAATGGAAGTGTAATATTGTTTTCTTTTAACATACGGGCTACTTCAGCTATCATAAAACCACCAGCCCGGTTATCCAATGCACGGCCTACGTAATAACGGTCGTTCAGTACGGTAAACTCATCTTCGTAAGTGATCACGCAGCCTACGTGTACGCCCAGTTTTTCAACTTCTTCTTTGGTAGTGCAACCGCAGTCAAGGAAAATGTTTTTCAACGATGGGGCTTCTTCTTTTTCACCGGCACCGCGGGTATGGATTGCCGGCCAGCCGAAAACAGCTTTCACTATTCCTTTGTCGGTATGGATATTGACGCGTTTTGAAGGTGCGATCTGGTGATCTGATCCGCCATTGCGGATCACGTAGATCAATCCGTCGCTGGTGATGTAATTTACAAACCACGAGATCTCATCTGCGTGGGCCTCAATTACTACCTTGTAGGCAGCATCTTTATTGATTATACCTACCGCCGTGCCATAATTATCAACATAATGACTGTCGATATAAGGTTTGATATATTCCAGCCACATTTCCTGGCCTTTCCATTCAAAGCCGGTAGGCGAGGGGTTATTGATATATTTTTCGAAGAACGAAAGGGATTTTTTATTTACAACTGCTATATGCTCAGGAGCATCCGATTTCTTTTTAGCCATAACTATTATTCATCACCACTAAGAGGTGGCTGCGGCAAATATAGTTAAAAAGAGGTTAGGGCTTAATTATTGGTGATTAGATTTTTATAAGCTTTTGGGGTCGAATTTGAGGCATTATTTAATATTAAATACACCATGATATAGCCTTTCCTTAACACTCAGTTTACTTTATACCCTTTCCTTTGTGCCAGTTAATAATAATAGGATCAGTTTAGTTAGTTAAAGCCGGATTGCGCAATGCATACCGGCTTTTTTCATAATGCTTTCATAATATTATTGTATTTTGGGACTGTTAATCATGAAGACGAAAATATTAAAGATCACTGCTCTTATTTTACTTGGTTTCTTATCTGCCTGCGAGCCTACCCGCTTCGTATCCGTACCGGTTGAGTATTCTGCCCGCACTTTATTCAGGCCGGATTCAACGTCTATTGTACTGATCAATCAATTTGATTTGAGCCAGCAAACAAATTTCAACAAACGGCAGCTCTCAGTCATAAAATCAGGCATAACAACATCTGTAAAATACGCGCAGGCGCAGCTGCTACAACTATCAAACGTAAAAGTTATCAACCTGGTTGATACCACCGGTTTTGTTGTTAATAAAGATTCAGTAAACTACCTGGCACTAAAACACCATGCAGATTTTGTGCTGGCGCTCCAGAGCTTTGGTGCAGGGATCGATTTAGGCGCTATGGATAATTCAACCCTATCGTATAACAGTAATGTTGAAGTACATTACAAGCTATTTGCCAATGGAGGTGTGATTTACAAGAGCTTAGATGGCTCGGTAAACCAGGCCCTTACCGACCTGCCGAACATGGGCTTTTTCGGTAACCTCATCATGACCCCTGGCATAGGCGGCAACCGTAAGTCAATTGTATCCCTGGCTGAACAGGCCACCTAAATGGCCCTGCAGGATTATTTGCCTTATACCATTACCCACAACCGGCCACTTTATAATGATGACTGGCTGCAGCCTGCCATACAACAAATTTATGCTGGTAATTTTGAGAAGGCGGATACTTTATTGAAGCCGTTTTTAAAAGATGCCAACGTTAAAACAGTAAGCAAAGCAGCTTACATGCTGGCTATAGTGTATGAATCTGAAGGGGATGTAAACCTGGCGATAGACCTGGCGAAGCAATCGTACGATAAATTTAATAATGTATACGCCGAAGCGATACTTAATGATCTGAAGACGGAGTGATCGTTTTTTCCATGATTTCGTAGCTGAAACCGTTTTTTGAATATTTTTCGCCGGTTAACACAAAACCATCCTTCAGGTAAAAGCCGATGGCGGTATCCCTGGCGTTGCACCAGATGCGGGTGCCGCCATTCTTTTGGGCATGGTCTGTAATATAATGCAGTAAACTGCGCCCGATGCCCTTATGCTGAAATTCCGGGTCAACCGCCAGTTTACGGAATTGAAAATCGGTACCGGTTTGAAACAGCGAAACCACCCCGGCAAGCTTTATATCATTAAACGCCCCGAAATGCATGCCATAGGTATCCTGGTCCATTTCCATTTCAAATAATTTCATGGATGGATACAATACATCCCGGCGTAAATGCCAGGTTAGTTCGGGAGTTATTTGTTCGATAGAAATCATTTTATTAGCAGGTGAAAGGAAAAAGGCGAAAGGTAAGAGGTATTACACCTCTAACTCTGCCACCCTTCAATATTACAACATATCTCTTAATCAATTAAAAATAAAGCTTTCGCCCTTAACCTTTTAGCTTTCGCCTCCTACAAAGGGATATTTCCATGCTTTTTCCTTGGGTTATTCACCACTTTGTTTTCAAGCATTTTAAAGGCGTGGATGAGCTTGATCCTTGTCTCAGATGGTTCTATCACTTCGTCAATAAAACCGCGTTCAGCGGCCCTGTACGGGTTGGCAAAGATGTCTGAATATTGCAGCTCCATTTCTTTCCACTTGGCTTCCTTATCCGCAGCAGCATTGATCTCCCGTTTAAAAATAATCTCAGCGGCCCCCTTGGCGCCCATTACGGCAATCTCTGCTGTTGGCCACGCATAATTCATATCCGCGCCGATATGTTTGGAGTTCATTACGTCATACGCGCCGCCATAAGCCTTGCGGGTAATCACCGTAATGCGCGGAACGGTCGCTTCGCAAAAAGCATACAGCAGTTTGGCGCCGTTAGTGATGATGGCATTCCACTCCTGGTCGGTGCCGGGTAAAAAGCCGGGTACATCTTCAAAAACCAGTAAAGGGATATTAAAGCTATCACAAAAACGTACAAACCTTGCGCCCTTGGTGGAGGAGTGGATATCCAGCACCCCAGCCAAAAAAGCAGGCTGGTTGGCAACAATGCCGATACTCCTGCCTGCCAAACGGGCAAAGCCCACCACAATATTTTCGGCAAAATCTTTATGTACCTCTAAAAACGACCCGCTGTCTATCACTTGTTCAATCACATCGCGGATATCATAAGGCTGCGAAGCGTTCTCAGGCATTATCGTATCCAACGCGGCCCGTAATTCGTTTTTAACTTCATAGGGTAATGTGGGTGCCCTGTCTTCGCAATTCTGCGGCATGTAGCTTAAAAGCTTCTTCACATGCTGTATCGCTTCAATCTCATTCGCGCAGGCAAAATGTGTAACGCCTGATTTGGTGGCATGGGTGGTTGCGCCGCCCAGCTCTTCAGATGTTACTTCTTCGTGTGTAACCGTTTTTACTACGTTGGGCCCGGTTACAAACATATAACTGGTATTTTCAACCATTAAAATAAAGTCGGTAATGGCGGGCGAATAAACGGCTCCGCCGGCACAGGGGCCCATAATGGCCGATATTTGCGGCACCACGCCTGATGCCATGGTGTTTTTATAAAAGATATCTGCATAGCCGCCAAGTGATACTACCCCTTCCTGTATCCGCGCACCGCCTGAGTCATTCAACCCAACTACCGGGGCGCCGTTCTTCATGGCGAGGTCCATTATTTTACAGATCTTTTCGGCATGAGTTTCGGATAACGAACCGCCAAAAACAGTAAAATCCTGCGAAAAAACATAAACCAGCCGGCCGTTAACCGTGCCATAGCCTGTTACCACGCCATCGCCGGGATATTTCTCTTTTTCCATGCCGAAATCTGTCGACCGGTGGGCCACCAGCATCCCGATCTCCTGGAACGAGCCTTCATCCATCAAAAAATGCAAACGTTCGCGCGCAGTAAGTTTCCCCTTTTTATGCTGGCTTTCAATACGCGCCTTACCGCCTCCTAATTGTGCTTCTTCCCGTTTTTGTTTAAGTAGCTTTATCTTATTGTCCACAGTTTTGGTTTATGCATGCAAGATGGTAAAAATAGGTGAAAGCTGAAAGGTAAAAGGTAAATGGAAATGGGCGAAACCTGCCTGCGGGCAAAGTCCGGAAGCCCGAAAGATGAATTAACCGCTAAAGGTAAGTTAGCGAAATCATTTCAATCAACAAAAATCAGCGGTCAAGTTTTGCCCGGGTGGATAAGAAGATCACCATAGCACCCATCAACCCCACAAATAAAAATGATGCCCTTAGGGTGGCTAAACCGGCAATAAAACCAATTACAGGTGGCCCTACCAAAAAGCCCACAAAGCCAATGGTGGATACCGCTGCCAGGGCTACGCCTGGCGACATGGTTTTTGATTTGCCCGCGGCGCTGTAAACCATAGGGACTACTGACGAAACACCCGCGCCAACCAGCATAAAGCCAGCCATAGCGGTATAAACATGCGGGAAAATAACCGCGACCAGCAAACCGGTGGTTGTTAGACAGCCGCTAACCTGCAAGGTGCGTTTTAAACGGAAACGATGCGAGAAAAAGTCGGCGACGAAGCGGCCGCTTGCCATAGTGGCCATAAAAGCAGTAAAACCAAGGCCCTGCAAAGCAATAGGGGAAAGGATGACTTTTTTAAAGTAGATCACGCTCCAGTCAAACATGGCGCCTTCGCAGATCATGGAGCAAAAGGCAATGCTGCCCAGCGTTAATAAAGGAATCATCAGCCTTAACCTGTCACGTAGCGCCAGGGTAGATGGAGCTGTGTTTTTAGCCGTTTCATGATCATCGTATAAATACCGTGAGGCGATGATGACGCCGATAAGCAACAGGCAAATGATAACGATAAAATGATGGAAAGGATCGATCTTTCTGCCGATCATAAAGGTGCCAATGCCTGCGCCGGTAAAACCTGCCAGGCTCCATAAACCGTGAAATGTTGCCATTATGGGCTTATCGTACAGGCCCTCGGCAGCTACCGCCTGGGTATTAACCGAAATATTTACCGTATTGCCGGCAAAGCCATAACATGCAAGGCAAAGTACCAATTGCAGCGTATTTTGCGCCAAACCTAAACCTAAAAGGGCTACGCCGTAACCCATAATAGCGGTGAGCAATACCCTTTTGCTGCCTACTTCGGTAATTATCCAGCCCGAAAACGGCAGCGAAAGCATTAAGCCTATGGGCAGTGCAAAAAGCACAGCACCTAAAGCCGCGTCCGACAGGCCCAGCTTTTGCTGCACAGTAGCAATGCGCGAGGCCCAGCTGGCAAAACTTAAACCCGCCATAAAAAACATCGCCCCTACCGCAATGCGGAGGACTGTTTTATGTATAGTGATGGGCTTTAATACTGTATCCATTTGATTTTATTTCCTCTTAGTGTATTTATTACACTAAGTTGGAGTTACACAAAAATAAGGAATTTTGTTTTAAAATGCAACAGTGCAAAACAAGTCATTTAGTAAAGGTCCAATCAGTAATGTTTTCGTCCGCGAAGAGATCTGGAACTACCAATTGATCGTCGCCGTTAGCAGCCATTTCTTTAAAAGCCTTACCCCAGCCCTTGCGTTTTATGTCCTCAATGGTACTTAAAATGATTTGGCTGTCGTTTAATTCTATCTTAACCTCACTCTCAATAAAGTCTTCTTTTAAGATGTTTTTGGGCAAAATTACACCCCGTGATTTCTCCGTTTTTGTTAGCCTTGTTTTCATAATTCATGATCGGAAGTTTTCTATATAAATAACTAGCCAATAGTTGGTTTGATAATAGCAAGAATAGTTTTTGAGTTTTAAAAACTCAGGATAATACAGTCCAGTTCTTTAATGTTGGCAAAGCCTTTATCAGCTGTAATAAGTGGTAATTTTAATAATTGTGACGATGCGGCTATTATAGCATCCGGAAGTTTAATATTATTGTTTATTTTTTAGTGTGATTGCTAAATCACTAAGTTTTTCAGAATGGTTTATTTTATAACAGGTATCCAACATTTCTCTTATCATGGAATCCTAGCGCCTGGTAAGTCCCTTTTTACTTAAAAGTTCAATTTTAGTAATATAGGAAAACGCCCAGTCGTGAGATAGAAATGGAGATATTATTGGATTTTGATCAAGTAGATAAATAAAACAGTTTGTATCTGAAAGATATTTAATTCCATTCATCCCTCAGTTTTTTCTGATATTCAAGGCCATCACCAAAAACGCCTTTAAGTTTTCCATAAAAACTGCTTAGCTTTTTCTTTTTAGATTTTTGCATCTTTTTGAGCGCCTCATCTAATTCTTCGGGCTTCGTATCTTTATTTGTTGTAATTACCACGTCACTTTACTTATTAAGCTTATAACAAAAATAATAAAAAATTATGGCTATCACTTATAGCAAATATTCATAAGATCCCCATTAGCAATCCCCATCCAACCCACAGCTTTCGCCTTCAATAATTTCAAGGCTTGGTTTTGGGTTTTCCTGCTGCCATTCGGTATAGGCTTTTTGCAGGGTTTGCTCAAATACCGGCACCGCCTGAGCGCCTGATACGCCGTATTTGTTGTTCATTACAAAAAAGGGTACCCCCTGGATGCCTAAACGGCGCGATTCTGCAATATCTCGTTTTACATCATCGGCAAAGGTATTGCCTTCAAGGGTTTGCCTTACTTCATCAGTGTTTAAGCCGATGGCAGTGCCTAATTCAACTAAAGTATCCAGGTCGTCAATGTTTTTGCCGTCGGTGAAGTAGGCTTTAAACATTTGCTCTTCGGCCTCAATGCCTTTGCCATGTTTTTTGGCAAGGTGACTGTACCTGTGCGCATTAAAGCTATTGGCGACAACCGATTTATCAAAATTATAGGTGAGCCCAACTTCGGCGGCCATTTGGGTAACATGGTTGTTTAATTGTTTGGCATGATCGAGCGAAAAGCCTTTGATATCAGCAAGGTATTGATCTATGCTGATAGCAGGATTGGTAACCATATTGGGGTTCAGCTGGAAGCTTTTCCATTCCACTTCTATTTCGTCCTGATGACCAAAACTTTGTAAAGCCTGCTCAAACCGCCTTTTGCCGATATAGCAAAAAGGGCACATCACATCCGACCAAATTTCAACTTTCATCATATTCATTTTTAATAATGCAAAGTTAATTCGCCGCGCTAATATTGTCGTAAGCGTAAAGTAAAAATATGCGTTGCAACTTGTTTTGGCTGGTTGTAAGAGGTTGTAATGAGTTG
>NZ_CAIWNH010000100.1 GCF_903913935.1 uncultured Mucilaginibacter sp. | reverse complement strand
GTTGATAGCAAACAAAAGAACCATAGTCATCAAAATTGATTTTTTATATAAGTTCATTTTTTTAACTTTTGATACGTTCTTTCAATGATATCAGTGGACAAATTATCAATGTAACAGGTGTAAGTATAATCCGGCTCCCCGTTTTTTTGGTGATACAAACAAAGCCTAAATATACTCAATCCCATACATAGCGTTCATCGTATTCAACTTTGTATTTTTTCAGGAAAGCCCGGTATTCATCTTGAAAAGATTTCCGGCTATGGTGCTGATGCTGATTTGCAATATAAGCGATCACTTTTTCAATCTCCGATGGATTTACTGAAAATGCTCCGTATCCGTCCTGCCAGTAAAAATTTGCAAGTGAGGTATCGAGCGTTTTAACCCATTTGGAAGAATGTGATTTTATTTCTTCCACCAATTTCATCAGCACTATTTTTTTTGAAAACATACATAGGATGTGTACATGATCGGTATAGCCGCCGATTTTTATTGGCTGACAGTCCAATTTATTGCAAATACCGCCTAAATAAGCATGCAATTCATCTTCAAAAGGTGCATGAATGAGTGGCTGCCTGTGTTTTGTACTGAACACGATGTGCATGTAGTTTTTTACGAGTGATTGGCCCATGGTTAGTGTGTCGATGCTATATCGATGGGCTGCACCCATCGTTGGTGTGTTACGCCCTTTCAGGGCTGGTTATTCTGTCTTTTATGTTCGATGGGCTGTGCCCATCGTTGGTGTATGCCGCCCTTTCAGGGCTTAAGCTTGTTTACATCAGCTCTGAAAGGGCGTTATACGTCAACGCCGGGCGAAGCCCGGCGGGATTAGTACCACAGTGACAGCCCTGAAAGGGTGTAATACATCGCCGCCGGACGATGTTCGACGTATTAGCGGTATAACAGGCGTAAATATAATTAAGCCCGACGGTTTGTCGATGATCATACCAACAAAAGCTAAAAAAGTTTCAAAGGGGGTAATTTGCCCCGCTTTTTTGACTTTAATTTTATTGTGTCAATTTTGGGCCAAATAAATTTTGTTTTAAATAAAGTGGTATCGATGAAAATACCACGATCAACATTATACACCTCTATCGGCAATTCGTTATTTTTATTAATTAATGTAAGTCGGTATATTTCGCGCGGCAGGCTTTTTTTTTTGAACGTTAATTGTATGAAATTTAAGTTTCGCAAATACCCAATACACCCTCTTTGTGGTGTCGTCCTTTTCTGAAAGGTATTTTTTATGATCACTTATCCAATAAGTTTTATAATTAATCATTCCTCTACCTTGATCTTTAAAATCAATACCATCTCTATAATTAAAATCGAATATCGACGACTTATTCGTAATGGAACTTGAATCGGTTGGATTTTCTAAAGGCAGGAAAATGGTGCGTTGTTGATCTGTAAAAGGCGTCGGCTCGAAATAACAAACAACACCCCATTTATCTACTAATGAAAGAATATTTGTTGTTTTTTCTTTTCGCGAACAGCTTTCAGCTAAAAATAGAAAAATAAATAAGTACTTTAATTTCATAATTAATGTTCGTCGCTACTAAGCTTCAACCAAAATATCAATTACACTCACTACGACGAAGATCAAGAAATAAAGCCTGTGCCGGTGATTAGATTTGTATTTTCGGTTCATGGTGGACTAAAAATACATTATAGAAATTTATAATGCAAAAAAGTTTAAAATGCTATGGCAGCAGCCAGTCAGCGGGATAGTAGCCTAACTCACCGCGGCGTCAGGATACCCGTAAAATAGAAGTGCATACCTAATCCTTTAAATGCTCAGCAACAAAATCCGCTGACCACCCTTTTATCATATCTCTCACCCTCCTGAATTCATTCATTACCTCGTCAGGGCTGCCCTGGGCCTTTGCCGGATCAGGGAAGTTGTTGTGGAATTTTTCGGCTTTAGTAGGGAAGTAGGGGCAGTTCTCTTTGGCGTTATCGCATACGGTGATCACGTAGTCAAATGGGTTATCAATATATTCATCCACGTTGTTGGAAGTATGTTTGCTGATGTCGATACCGTCTTCAGCCATTACCTGTATGGCTTTTGGGTTAACGCCGTGGGTTTCGATGCCGGCGCTGTAAATAGTCGCTTTATCGCGCGCAAAATGCCTTAAATAGCCCTCGGCTATCTGGCTGCGGCAGCTGTTGCCTGTGCAAAGCACCAGGATATTCTTCATATTAAATGGTATTGATTTTTGTTGAATAATATTTTTTACGGAAAAAGAAAGCCAGGTTTACCAACGCTATCAAAGCCGGCACTTCAACCAGCGGACCGATCACCCCGGCAAATGCCTCGCCTGAATTGATGCCGAATACGCCGATGGCCACCGCAATGGCCAACTCAAAGTTGTTGCCTGTTGCTGTAAAGGCGATGGAGGTGCTCCTGGAATAATCGGCGCCGAATGACTTGCCGATAAAGAAGCTTAATACAAACATGATAACAAAGTAAATAACCAAGGGGATGGCGATGCGCACCACATCCATCGGGATCTGAACGATCAGGTTCCCTTTCAGGCTGAACATTACCACGATGGTAAACAATAAAGCCACCAGGGTAATTGGCGAAATAACCGGCACGTATTTTTTCCGAAACCATTCCTCGCCCTTAAGGGCAATCAAGCTATAACGGCTGATGATACCTGCAGCGAAGGGTATGCCTAAATAAATGCCTACACTTTTGGCTATTTCGGAAATGGTAATGTTTACCGCCAATCCTTTTAAACCAAATAAGGGAGGTAATATGGTGATAAATACATAGGCGTACACGCTGTATAGCAGTACCTGGAAGATGCTGTTTAAGGCGATGAGGCCTGCCGCGTATTCGCGGTTTCCTTCGGCCAATTCGTTCCAAACCACTACCATGGCAATACAGCGGGCTAGTCCGATTAAGATTAACCCTACCATATAGGCAGGATGATCGCGCAGGAGGGTTATGGCCAATAAAAACATGAGGATGGGCCCCACGATCCAATTGAGTATTAAGGACGCGCTTAAAACTTTGGTGTCCTTAAACACTTCGCCCATTTTTTCATATTTTACTTTTGCTAACGGCGGATACATCATTAAGATTAGCCCAACAGCAAGCGGAATATTGGTTGTTCCGCTGGAAAATGAATTGATAAACCCGGCGGATGACGGGATAAAATAGCCGACCGCAACGCCTATACCCATCGCCAGGAAGATCCAGAGGGTAAGGTATTGGTCTAAAAAAGATAATTTTTTTCGTTCGGCAGCAGGTGCGCAATTGTTAACGCTCATTGTTTTTTGTTTGATTACGATTTAAAATTATGAAGGCACTGCTTCGCTTTTCGTCCAGAATACCAGGTGTTTCGCCTCGTCGATAAATGCTTTAACGGTTTCTTTTATTTCGTCCCTTACTTTACGGGTTTGTTCCAGTATTTCTTCGGGTGTGCCGGTAAAAGAAGAAGGGTCGGCAAACGACCATCCCAACCTTTTCACCATCCCCGGAAAAATAGGGCATGTTTCAGCGCTGGCGGCATCGCAAACTGTAACAACGGCCTGGTAAACCTTCCCCTGCCTGAAAAGGTCAAATACATCTTTTGTAGGGTTTTTGCTGATGTCGATACCAATTTCCTGCATTACTTTAACCACATTGGAGTTAAGTTTTCCGGGTTCAAGGCCAGCGCTTTCGGCAATTAGCGCTTCGCCGCCCATTTGATTTAAAAAGGCCTCGGCCATCTGGCTGCGTGCGGAGTTATGGATGCACACAAATAAAATTTTACGCTGTATCATAATTGTTTATGGTTTATTTTTTTTGATTAAAATAACTCCTCTTGAGAGGGGGTGCGCCGGGCTGCGTTGTGGCGGGGGTGTGTTTCGCACAATGTTCGTTAACACACCCCTCCGCCCCTGCCTACCGGCAGGCAGGCCTCTCAAGAGGGGAATCGCACTGCCCGGGCTTTTATTCCGTTTCTTTTATAATTTGTTTTTGATTAAATTCCAGTCTCCGTACTTCTTCTTTCCAGCAGCAATACATCGCGCCAAACCCCGTTTAATTTGCCAATCCGCTCCCGTCGCCCGACTATCCTGAAACCGTTTTGCTGATGGATGTGGATGCTGGCAGCGTTTTCAGCAAAGATCCTTGCCTCCAGTGTCCAGAAGTTGTTTTGTTCGCTTTGCTTTACCAGTTCGGCCAGCAGTTTTTTGCCAATTCCTTTGCCGCGGGCTTTTTCCGCGATATAAATGCTTACTTCGGCAACGCCTGCAAATACGCAGCGGTCGGATATGGCGGTCAGTGCCGCCCATCCTAACACTTCGCCGTTTTCCAAAGCTACCAGGCGGCAGTTTTTTACGTGCTCAGCATCCCATTCTTCCCATTCCGGTAACAGGAGCGAAAAATGGGCATTGCCTGTTGCAATGCCGTCCTGGTAAATGGCCCTTGCTTCGGGCCAGTGTTTTGGGTTGAAAGCTTCTATTTCCATCGTAATTTTAATTAATTACAGCAATCCGGACCGCAGCAGGTTTTTGCAGCTGGTTTCTGGGCGAACACGGTAACACTGAAGATGCCGGTATCCCCTTTTTTTAACAGCGCCATTTCGGCTTCGTCAAGGTATTGGGCCAATATATCATCCGGGATGACGATGGCTTTTTCTTTTTGCACGGTAATATCCGTAAATCCGTTTGCTTTGATGAGGCCGAGGTATTCCTCCTTTTGGATGGCGCCTGCTACACAACCCGCATACATTTC
>NZ_CAIWNH010000099.1 GCF_903913935.1 uncultured Mucilaginibacter sp. | reverse complement strand
TAAATAACGTTCCCGTCCCCTTCGTATCGCTAAAGCCAATGTTATATAAATTTATGTTGGTGTTTATTGTGTTATTTTGCAATTTTTCGAATGTGCTTTTTACTGGCTCAAAAGAATAAATCAATGCATTTGGAAAATAATTTCTTAGTTCCAATGTATAATTGCCAATGTTAGCACCGATATCAAAAAAAACCGGGTGGGCCTTATCTTTACACAAACAAGGAAGTGTATCTATTAAAAATGTGCGCTCACCACTTGCACCTTCTTTTAAACTACCTGAACCGCCAATTTGAATAAGCGCATGTTCATGTAAGTTTATGTTAACGGCTTTCGCGCTAAAAATTAATAAATGTTCAAAGTTTCTCTTTCCAATAATCTTCGAAACCATCCATTCAACGCCTGATAAAACTTTTTTCATTTCACTATATTAAAAATTTCCATCCACCTTTTTTTTGTCGAAAAGCGTTCAGGGAGTGCATTGTTATTCAGCCAGGGTTGTTTTAAATATTCCAGGTATAATTCCGGTTGCTGGTCAATGGCAATAATTTGCTTAATCAACGGGCTAAAATCCATACCGGCAAATTGTGCCTTAGTTTTAAAGCTCCTGGCCCATAACTTTATTTTTCTTTTGATGCGATGCCGGGGGCTTCTCAAAAAGGTTGGCCTGATATCCTCAAAATCCATATGGCCTATTTTACCCAATGTATCTATAAACGTTTTGTTTCCGGCGTTAAGGTAATCGCCGGCATTTATAAAACTCTTGGTATTAAATATTTCGCCTATAAACGGGTCGCCAAAATAAACCGGGATACTTTGGGCCAACATGGCATCATATAATTTTTCGGTTTGATATCCCGGGTAGATGTCATTTTCAAACGCGATGGTAAATTTATAGGGCGATAAAAACTTTCTTTTTACTTCCCATTTATCACCCGAATAAAGCATATCAATGCCGGGCATATTGTTCATCGACCTGCCCGGGGCATCCACCCTTTTATATTTTGATAGCTGGGTAAAAAAAGCTTCGCGGTAGGATACTTTGTGCGAATATAAAAAATTGCAAAACTTCGGTTTTAAAGCCACTACCTGTTCCGCATCATAACCCGGCCCCTTTATTAAATCCTGCGGATTAAACCCGTGCCACTGGATCCGCTTGTAGTTGGGCTGTTGTACATCCTCTTCACGCGGGATGCCGAATGCCCATTCACAAACAGAAAGATCGGGTTTTATGTTCTCGCAAAAATAGCCTATGCGGGTATAATTACCCTTTGGCGGAATATCATTTCCATAAGGGCCAAAAACGATAAAATCGGGATCGCCGCTATCAATAAATTCATATTCATCAAGCAGTTCAGCCAATATTTCATTCACCGACCATTTAAAGTCGAGCCCGTTTTGAAATTTTATTTTAATCGGTTTTTTACTCAAGTCCTATAAAATTGCCGGGGTGGCTGTTGTTATAATCCTGTAATATCTGGTAAAGATTGTGATACAATTCTTTGAGCGACGCATCTGAATTGAACCGGGTGTCAGTCCCCTGGTTTGTTTTATAAATGGCTTTCCCTACCCCAATCTTAATCTTCGACCACAAGCTGATGTCCGCATGGTCGCCGCGGTAACCATATTTACACATCCCTATCTCTTCCTCCCGTTTTAAAACCGCTTTTGAAGCCGTTGAAGTAACGTTTCCGGGCGTAGCAACCGGCAGGGCATTGCAGCCGGTGTAATAAATAATGTTTAATTTAAGCCAGGATAAGCGTAATGAATATTCCCAGTCCATCATCGTAAATTGGGTATCATACAAGCCGGCGTAGCTTATGGCCGATTTGCGGATGAGCATATAAACATCATTAAAAGTAAAGCATTGGGTGGCACCGCTTTTCCATTGTTCAAATTCTTTTAAACGGCTAACCAGGTCAACTTTATTGCCGGGGCCCAAATCCACGTTGATGCAATTCGAGATACAAACATCAACTTTCGGATGACCAAGCATAAATTGTTTGCATTGGCGAATGGCCTTAAAATCAAAAACATCGTCATCAATAATTTTTTTGATCAGTGTG
>NZ_CAIWNH010000098.1 GCF_903913935.1 uncultured Mucilaginibacter sp. | reverse complement strand
GTACCTCACAGGGCACCCGCTGGATAATTACAAGGTTGAGCTGGAAAGGTTTTGCAACAGCAACATCAGCGACCTGAAAAACATGCAGAAAGCACGATCAGGCGAGGGCGGCGAAGAGATCATGAACGCCTTTGCCAACCTGCGTAAAAGGGGCGAGATCCGCATCGGCGGATTAGTAGGAAACGTTCAGCATAAAATGACCAAAAACGGTAAGCCCTTTGGCACCTTTGTGCTGGAGGATTATAATGAATCGTACGAGTTTGCCTTATTTGGCGATGATTATGTAAAATTCCGTAACCTGCTGGTAGATGGTTACTTTTTACACCTGAAAGGTATTATTGAAGAGAAATTCAGGCAGAAGGATAACTGGGATATGAAGATCCTGACGATGAGTCTGCTCTCCGAAATGCGCGATAAGCTCACCAAATCATTAACTGTATGCCTTGAATTGAACGCACTGAACAGTCAGTTACTGGAAAACATACAGGAGGCTATTAATATCAACAACCAGCGCTACCCGGTAAAAAATTGCACACTGCGGTTTATGATTAAAGACCGCGAAGAAGCCATGCTGGTGGAGCTGCCCTCCAAATCGTTTAAAGTTAACCCAAGCGATGATTTAATGGCGGATATATTTACGTTGACCAACGTGCACCCGGTGTTGAATTAGATGATTTGGTGATTTGAAAATGGTTAAATTGTTTTATATCCAAATCAGAAATTACCACAAAGCGGGAGCGCTAATTCATTAAATTCTTATTTATCATAGTCACGTGCATTTAACGCTTTAAAAGCATATAATATGCGAGGCAGGCAACGGTTATATGAGGAATAATATCAGCCTTAGCTGTTTAACATTACCTTACCATCCTCCCCTTCCATAAATATTTGCCTTTGTTGCCAATCATACCGATATAAACAAAATACAGCACATATAAGGGGATAGAGATCACGATGAGTTGCAATAATCTCTGCCTCCTGAAAAACTTAGTCACCGGCCATAGCAGCATCAGTTCAAACAGCATCATCAATAAAAGCTGCGTCCCAAGAACCGCAAAAAATGTACGGTCATAAAAGCCGGCCACAAAATTCAGCAATACTGATACATTGAAAAGCCAAAGGCCCACTACCAGTGCCACAATTTTTTTATCCTTGTATTTAACTGATTTTGATGCCCACCTGCGCCTTTGCTGCATAAACTCTTTAAGATTGGGCTTGGCATGGGTGAATACAACCGCCTCATAGTGTTTTAAAAAACCAATTTTACCAGGGTAGGTTACGGCAACTTTTTGCAGCAGCAGTTCGTCGTCGCCCGAGGCAAGATCGTCAATCCCTTTAAATCCGCCAACTTCATAAAAAACATCTTTACGATACGCTATGTTTGCGCCGTTACAGGTTGAAGCATGGCCATTACCGATAAACGCACCGCCGGTAGCGATCAGGCTATAAAACTCAAGTGCCTGCATGCGTTCAAATAAACTTTTTTCTTCAAAATAACTCACCGGCGACGAGATCATTACCGGGTTATGCAACTCAAAATACCCAACGATGGACGAAAGCCATTGAGTACCCATGCGGCAGTCCGCATCGGTCGCCACCATCAGTTCGCCGCCTGACAGCCTTATTGCCTCGGCAATCGCTTTCTTTTTGTATGAATTTAAAGGCTTGTCTTCCTTTAGCTGTAAAAGTTTAACGCCACGGTCTGCATAGCTGCTGATGATTGCGGAGGTGCGGTCGGTGGAATGATCGTCAACAATAATGATCTCCGTAAGCTCTTTTGGATAATCCTGTGCCAGGATATCCTCAATCGTTAAATGGATCTTTTCCTCTTCATTCCGGGCAGCGATCAGCACGGTAACCTTTGTTGAGTAGCCCGAAAGCTTAATTTGCGGCGTTTTTACAGCCCTCCATCCAATGATAAGATAGATGAGCACCGAGAGAAATAATGCTGTAAGCAGCAACGATATAATACTAAGCAGTGCGATCAAAGAATTTTAATTTAAATACAAATGCAGACCCTAAAATAGCAGGAATAATAAGGTTAATGATATAAATAATAGAAACGGCTACGATAACAGCAATATGCTGGTTGGTAACATAGCCAAATATAGCGTTAGCGGTAACGCTGCGCACTCCGATATCCAGAAAATCCAATGAAGGGATGGCCGACTGGATAAAGAAAAACACAAACATCATCAGCGACATTTCCCAAATTGGTATTTCGGGGATCAGCAGGTGAATGATCAGGTAATACTGGAAGGTGAACACCAGGAAGCGGGCCAGGCAAAACCACATAATATCCAATAGTTCGGTAAAGTTGTACTTCCCCATGATATCAAAAAAGCGGTGAAACTTTTTAAGGAATTTAACCCTGTTTAAAAGCGACACCATCCACCGGATATTGAAATAGAAAACGAGCATGATCGCCATAAAGCCTGCGGCGACCACCGTAATACCCAGCATCAGCCAATTATCGGGGTGCAAAAACGAATATACAAACCATACAGAGGCGCCGGCGCCCAAAACATTGGTAATTACGTTTTGCCCGAAAGACCCAACAGCCATCGAAAATACACCGTGGATGCGCTTACGGTTGGGCAAAAACATAATTCGGCCCGCGTACTCGCCCAGCCGGTTGGGCGTAAACACCGCCCAGGTTAAGCCACAAAACACCGATTCAATAGCCCGCCATACCGGCATAGGGTGCAATTCGCGCATCAGGAACCACCATTTTAACGATTCAAGAAGCCAGTTTACCACCATCAACACAACAATTAACGTTAAAGTAGTGGCCACCCTGGTATAGGTGATTTGGGCTACCAGCACATGAAAATCACGAATGTTTTTATTGTTTTTGAGGATGCTGTGATACACATACCAAAATGCAAGCGCTATAATGCAAAGCTTAAGCAGGTAGGAGAACAGTTTTTTAGCGCGGGCAGTCAAAAGGCAGAATATTTTT
>NZ_CAIWNH010000097.1 GCF_903913935.1 uncultured Mucilaginibacter sp. | reverse complement strand
ATCGGAATTATCGGGCAGGAAGAAAATCAGCAACAGGAAAGCCCTTTCGGCCGTACCCAATACCAGCAGACACCAAAATTAAACCAGGCGATAGAGTCGTTTATTCAAACAGACGCAGCTATTAACCCTGGTAACAGCGGTGGCGCCCTGGTAAACACCAATGGCGAACTGATCGGTATCAATTCGGCGATTGCCTCTCATACCGGTTCATATGAAGGCTATGGGTTTGCCATACCAATTAACCTTGCAAAAAAGGTATTGAATGATATCCAAAAATTCGGCGCTGTAAAACGCGGTTATGTGGGCATCAGTTTCAGGGAACTTGATGAAGATGCTGCTGCTGCGCTGCATACCGATAAAACTGCGGGTTTATACGTAAACGCCGTAGTGGCAGGTGGCGGAGCTGAACAAGCCGGTATCAAAGACGGGGATATCATCACTAAGATTGACGGCGCGAAGGTGTATGAATCATCTGACTTGCAGGAACGGGTAGGCCGTTTGGAACCGGGTGATAAAATTCACTTGACCGTGTTACGTGGCAATGATGAGAAAAACTTTACCGTTACCCTGAAAGCGAATAACCCTGCACCTGAAAAAGTAGCGGTAACAAAATCGGCTGAAGAATTATTCAACCGCATTGGCGCAAGCTTTGTTCCGGTTAATGCTGAAATGAAAGCCAAGTTCCATGTGAATGCGGGTGTAGTAGTTACCCAGGTGAGGGACGGTGGTTTGTTTGATTATACCGAAGTTCCGGTGGGATCAGTGATCACACAGATCAACAAGCAGCCTATCGCCAGCATTGATGATATGGACCATGCGCTGGGTCACCTGGACCATGGCGTTTTAACCATTTCGGGTTATTACCCCGATGGCAGCAAGCTCAGAAGCACCATCCAGATACAATAACATTTTCTGTGAATAAATAGTTAAGGGTCCGGTTTTTTTCCGGGCCCTTTTTTGTTGCTGTTGACGGTTGCCCCTTACCTTATACTCCCCGCGCCGATCCATCAAAAAGCGCCTGATTGCATATTGGGCATTGGGTATTCCCGTCCACGATTTGTGGAAGTATAAATTGTTATTTAAACTAATAAACGGGTACACCCGCACTCAATTAAACTCGCTCATAAAACTTAGCGATTAGTTTTTCGCCGGGGTTGTACCGTTAAAAACCGGGATATTGAAAATGGGCCGGATGATTTTTTAAGTGATGGACGTTGGCTCATTTCAGTCTTAAAACACCTTTAGTGTTATCAAATGGCCATATATCTACAACTAAAACAATTACAACTTATAATTGAAATATGCGGTTTTACTGTCAAAAACTTATTAATGCCCCCGAATTTTAAACATTTTTGCCAACCATTTTCAACCGATTACGTATTAGGGAGGCTTGGTGTCCAGCTGTTTTTTGGTTTGGCATAGAATTTTCTATATCAAACTGTAACATTGGTTAAACCAACATGAATCTACTATTAATATGACTACTGAGGAAGGGAACAATTTTTATTCGGACGATGCATCCCATCTTGCTCAGATAATTGATCATATTAATGCGGGTATATGGGAATTTGACATCACTACAAAAGATGTTAAATGGTCGCTGGGGTTTTATACCATCCTTGGCTATAAGCCGGGCGAGATTGAATGTTCTTACAACTGCTTTCTGGAGAACCTGATTTATCATCATGATAAACCAATTTTCCTGAAAGCCATTAACACCCGTAATCCCGAAAACAGCAATACCGTACAGATCCGGCTTTTAACCAAATCATCCGGGTACCAATGGTTCGAGAGTACTACCCAACGATGGGAAAATGGCCATGGCCCCAAATTTACCGGCTCGCTCATCAATATTAACCAGGCAAAGCTTTTAAGTTTACACGCAGCACAAAATGATTTCTTTTTTAACGAAACAGGCACTATAGCCAAGGTTAGCGGTTTTGAAATTGATGTTGTGGGCATGAACCTATCCCTCTCGAAAGAAGCCTTTGATATTTATCAACTTAATGACCAGGTAAAATTAAGCATTGAAGAAGCAATCAGTTTTTTTGAGCCTCAATACCGCCCCCTGTTAAATGAAGCCATTGATAACGCCGTTAAGTTTTGCAAACCTTATGATATGGAATTGCTGTTACGCACGGCCAAGAACAATGTGATTTGGGTAAGGGCCAAAGGCATGCCTATTATTGACGACTTTGGCAAATGCATAAAAATAAGGGGCATTTTCCAGGATATTGATAACATTAAAAAGAAGGGACTGGCTTTACAATCATCCATCAACTTATTGAACGACCAGAACAAACGGCTGCAAAATTTCGCTTATATCGTATCACATAACCTGCGTTCAAATACCGGGAACTTGCAGTTTATGGTGAATTTATTTGAGGAAAGCGAATCGGAAGATGACCGTACCGAAGTGTTTGCCCATATCAAATCAATCAGCAGCAGCTTAATCACTACGATCGATCACCTGAACGAAATTGTTAAAATACAAACCGAAATTGATAAGGATAGAACGACGCTTGAATTTGAAGAAGTATTTAAAAACGTAACAGCAACCCTGCAAAGTAATATTGAAAGCGCGGGCGCTAAAATTGAGTATGATTTTACAAAATGCCCGGTGATCAATTACATCCCGGCGTATCTGGAAAGTATCATACAGAATTTGCTTACCAACTCATTAAAATACCGCCATCCTGACAGGCAAGCGATCATCAGCTGCCGCACGGTGAAAGATGGACCGCATATTTACATGATATTTGAAGACAACGGTATTGGCATAGACATGGCCCGCTATGGCGACAAGGTGTTCGGCATGTACAAAACTTTCCATCAAAATTCTGATGCAAAAGGTATCGGGCTGTTTATTACCCGCAACCAGATCGAATCGCTCGGTGGCACTATCAAACTCGATAGTACCGTTAATGTAGGCACTAAGTTTACGATAAAATTAGTTTAGTCCGAAAGTCAGGAAACCTGCCTGCCGGCAGGCAGGGTCGGAAAAGTCCATAAGAAAGATGTAAAAACATTACAACCTTTCAACATTACAACCTTTCAACAAACTACTCTATATAGCTTTCCAGTATCTTAAATCCTGAAGTTGTTTCCAGTTGTACTTTATCGATACTTTTTGGGAGCAGGATGCAATCACCCATTGTTACTGGGTAATCCGATCCCTTACTTTTTACTACGAATTCACCCTCCACACAAACATAGATCACAAATGAATCCAGCCCCGAGTAATCCTTTTCAGTACTTTCCGTAAAGTCCATTATATTGGTGGTAAAGTACGGGCAGCTCACCAGTTTTATGGTTTTGTTCTCTTCGGGATGATAGGTGGTTTTATATTCCGGGTAATGCTTATAATCAATTGCCGCAAGCGCTTCTTCAACATGCAGTTCCCGTTTATTGCCTTTGTCGTCTAAACGATCAAAATCGTAGATCCGGTAGGTGATATCCGATGTTTGCTGGATCTCGGCGATCAGCAGGCCTTTGCCTATGGTATGCACCCTGCCGGCAGGCAAAAAGAACACATCTCCCGCTTTCACATCTTCCTTGTTTAAAATATCAGTTAAGTGGCCGCTGTTAAACTTATCCAGGTATTCCTGCTGGTTAAGCGCTTTATTAAAGCCTGCGATTAAAGTGGAACCCGGATCAGCCTCTATCACATACCACATTTCAGTTTTACCGAAAGAATTATGGCGTTTCTTACCCAACTCATCGTCAGGATGCACCTGGATGGATAAATCCTCGTTGGCATCAATAAATTTGATCAGCAAGGGGAAAATATTGCCAAAATGATCGTAAACCTTTTTGCCCACCAATTCATCTTTATATTGCTCCAGCAAGTCCGCAAGGGATTGTCCCTCAAGTGCGCCATTGGCGACAACGGATACATCCGACTTAACGCCCGAAATCTCCCAGGTCTCGCCGCAATTGGGCAGTGTTCCAAAATCTTTGTTCAGGTAAGTTTTTATTTTTTGACCGCCCCAGATCTTGTCTTTAAAAATGGTTTTGAATTTTAATGGATATAATGATGACATGATTTTCAATTTATGCGGCTAAGTTATCAGTAAAAATAATAACCGGAAGACTTTGGCTTATTTTGATTTGATTTTGGAGAAAGTTTTTAAAATATGGTCATTAAAAAAGCCCCCTATTTTAGGAGGCCTTTAATTATTTCGCTCTTGAAATTACTTTCCCAGCTTCACTTTCAAATTCTCGTCAATAGCTGCCAAAAATTCTTCGGTATATAAGTAATCGGTACCGTGTTCAACTTTTGGTTTGATGGTAATGGCTAAATCCTTGGTCATCTTACCGCTTTCAACGGTTTCGATACACACCTCTTCCAATGCTTTACAGAAATTGATCAGTTCCTGGTTATTGTCAAGCAAGCCACGGAATTCCAGGCCGCGGGTCCATGCAAAAATAGAAGCAATTGGGTTGGTTGAAGTTGGTTTACCAGCCTGGTGATCGCGGTAGTGGCGGGTTACCGTACCGTGTGCAGCCTCAGCTTCCATCACAGATCCATCAGGGGTAACTAAAACTGATGTCATTAAACCTAATGAACCAAAACCCTGTGCAACAGTATCTGATTGCACGTCGCCATCGTAATTTTTACAGGCCCAAACAAAGTTGCCATGCCATTTTAATTCAGAAGCTACCATGTCGTCAATCAAACGGTGTTCGTAAGTTAACTGGTTGGCTTCAAACTCAATTTTAAATTCATTCTGATAAATTTCTTCGAAAATGTCTTTAAAACGGCCATCGTATTTTTTAAGAATGGTATTTTTTGTAGACAGATATAAAGGCCATTTTTTTAGTAAAGCCTGGTTAAAACAAGCACGGGCAAAACCTTTGATAGATTCGTCGGTGTTGTACATCGCCATGGCGACACCATCACCCTTAAAGTTATACACTTCAAAAGATTGCTCGGCGCTGCCGTCTTCAGGGGTGTAAGTGATGGTTAATTTACCTTTTCCTTTGGTCACAAAATCTGTCGCGCGGTACTGGTCGCCAAATGCGTGACGTCCAATACAGATCGGCGCGGTCCAGTTGGGCACCAAACGCGGTACGTTAGCCATTACAATAGGCTCACGAAAAACCGTACCATCCAAAATATTACGGATAGTGCCATTTGGCGATTTCCACATTTGCTTCAAACCAAATTCAGTTACGCGCGCTTCATCAGGGGTAATGGTGGCGCATTTAATGCCTACGCCGTATTTTAAAATAGCGTTGGCGGCATCAATGGTTACCTGGTCGTTAGTTTCATCGCGATACTCAATACCAAGGTCGTAATATTTAATATCAAGGTCGAGATACGGGAATATCAATTTGTCTTTGATGAATTTCCAGATGATTCGGGTCATTTCATCGCCATCCAGTTCAACTACCGGATTTTCTACTTTAATTTTTGACATTTTTGGATACTTTTATTTTGTGCGCCAAATATATGAATTGCTTAATTAAGTTAATGAGTTGTATGATTGTTTAAGTTTAAAATTATTGGCACACCCTTTAAAACCGCGATGCAAGAAATTGCCTCATCCATTCGATGTAGTTTTTCAAATTCATTAACTTTATTAACTTAGCCAAACGATATAGGATAAATATCCGTACAAGCGGTAAAATATATCAGCATAAAATAAGTTAAAGTAAATATCTTTAGCCATCGCCAACTTATTATGATAAAAAACATACTCAGGTCAACCATTTTAACACTATTGATTTGCTGCAGCGCGTTAATATCACGGGCACAAATAGGATTTGATTTTTCGCATTACGAAATAGGCTTTGCTGCCGGTTTTAACCAGGTGTATGGCGATGCACAAACACAAACTACCACCCCTTCCTTTCATTTGAACTTAACGTATGACCCAACCCCTTACGTGAACATTGTATTTGAGGCGCAAATGGGCCGGCTTGCCGGGGGTGATTCGCTGGCAACCTCATCGGGCCGGCAATTTACTGCTGACTTAACTGCGCTGATGTTGAGAGGCCAGTTGCAAATGGGAGAAATTGTGGATTATTCACGTAGCCCTTTCAACAACGCCATTAAAAACCTTTATATTTCGGCAGGGCTTGGCTTTGTAGTAAGCCATATTACCAGCATCAACAGGTATTCTATCAAACCTGTCGCCGGCTTATATACGCCGGGTGTAATGAACAGCCAGGGGCCCTTCATTCCGTTCCGCCTTGGGTACGAATTTAAAGTATATAATAAATACGAACAGCCTGCCTTTAAAATCGACCTGGGCTATGAGTATAATATAGTTTTAAGCGATAACCTCGACGGCCTCACCTCCGGTAATCATTTTGACATTTACAGCCAGTTTATCATTGGTGTAAAGTTTGCCTTCGGCGGCGATATTGTTTCGTACAGAAAACAAATTCCTTATTAACAGGTTCTGAAAGATAGGCTCTAAGAAGTGATCCGGTGGATTATTTTTAATCATTATAGATTGAAAATAACCGTTCGTTCTGCTTCCTCTTTAGCGTAAATTTAGCTAAGCTTATTAAACCTGTTATTATGAATAAAGATACCTTTTATCCCGGATTTAACGACGAAAGCGAAGACCGGGACAGGACACTAAAAGATGACCTGGGCGAAACCATTGACAGCGAAGACCTCGCCTTTGATGCGGAGGAAAACAGCTATGAGTACGATGTAAAAAGCGACAACCCCGATTACCAGCACCTGGAAACTTACAATACTGCCGCCAAAAACGGCGAGGATATGAACTCCACCTATGATGAAGCTAATCCTTATGATGCCGGTGAAGAATATATCCCCAAGGAATCGTTAGAAACAGACGTTGATAAATTGGGAATGCATATTGACGAGGGCGAAATTGTTGACGTAGACGTTACTGACAGGGTACTCGGCCATACGCCAGAAGATGACCGCGATGATTTGGATGAGGAAGGATATCCGAAGAATGACAGGGTGTAGATATAAGAATTATCAGGCTTATTTATAAAAGACAGTTCCCTCGGGAAGGAGCATGGTTCTAATTTATCCTGATAATTTGTGTGTCCAGTTTGTCAAACATCAAGTAATCAAGCCGTTGTATGTTCCCTTTTTTATCGTAGTATATTTTAAATTTTTCTTTCGTGTTAATTATGCTCGTAATTCGTTTAATTTTTCCGGCCTGGTTATAACTAAAATGATAACTATACGGAAGATAATTGCAAATTATACATCCCGAATTGCTATAGCTGACTATCCTTGATAGGCTGTCATAAGTAAATGATATTATTTTTTTTATAACAGCAGAGGCATTGCTATCCGACTTAATTATCGTTTCATTTTTATACCGACGATCAACAAATTGATCAGGGAGGTAATAGGGTATATAAAAGTGTTTCCTGTAGAAATATAAATCTATTGTTTTTCCCATTAAACCAACAGTATCAATAGCCTCAATCCTTTTTCTATAAAGATTTCCATTAATGTATTCAACTATTTTAAAACGGATATCCTTAGCAGCACTGTCTTTTTGCCCGTAAGAATCAAGAGATAGAAAGATCAACGCTGTTAGGGTTAGCAGCTTCATGGTTTTTGGGTTAAGTCGGTGTAATTTAAGTTAAAATCTGAACTAATGTATATCAAAAATCCAGCTTATAAGAAGCTTTTTCAACCACGGTAACCTTTGTATTTACAAATCAATCATCAAGTAAATATATTGGACCGCATTTTTTACAAGAAGTTGAAAATATTCACATCTAAAAACATCTGGTTAGAAATATAATACTTTTAATACAATAATTACCCATCAAGTTCGCTTATAGTATTACAAAGCAAGCACCCTATTAATCTACTCACAGTTCTATCAAGTTACGTATAATGCAATTTTTCAGGAACATAACACTTTCTATTTGGACACTTATATCCCCATTATTGATCGCTAACGCATATAGCCAAAACATTCGCCCCGAAATACATGCTTTAGTAAAAGAAATCGCCGATTACAATGTATTAGATGGTCCAATAATCGGTTATTCTGGTTCAGATTCAGAGCAGTGGGATAGGTTCAAAAAATTATATAGTCCAATCTGCCATTGACGAATTGCAATCTCTTACATCACATGAAAATGCTGTTGTGCGATGCTATGCTTTTAAAGCTTTACTGTTCCGGGATTTTCAATTAACATTTCCAATAGTTTTAAAACATTTAAACGATACTACTTACATTCATACTTTGGACAACTGCGTCGGTGTAACAACAATGGTGGGCGACTATTTTCTAAACAGTTTTCCAGCCAACCCTATTCAAAAAAACACCATTGACAGTATTCTATTTAACAATAAAAACATAAAGTTAAGGGCGAAATACAAGTTCATACAAAACTTAAAACCTGAACAACAATATTATAAACAACTAAAAAAAATTGCCATAGAAGAGAACTATCCAATTGCGATAGTAGCTATAGCTAAGTATAATATCAAAACCGACATTAATTTAATCAGCACCCTGTTTGATAGAAATGAAACAGAAGATTACGGGATCGATGCAGCAAAAGTATTTCCCGATAGTTCGTTTTACCCTTACCTGGTTAAGATTTTTAAAAATGATTGGGGGCGAAAATATTATAGTTATCCAAAATGGAGAAACTTATATCAGACCCTCGCTAAATATCCTTCTCAACAAACTTTAAGTTTATTCGATAAAACAATCAAAACGAAAAATGATTTTCGGCATCAAGTTTTGGGTAAGTATCTTCTTATTGCGCTTACAAAATACCCTGCCCCACTTTTCAACCCATTATTAAGTAGGATAACATTAAGAAATGAATATAAAAATAATATTGAAGATGAAATAAATTTGGAATAACATGCATACTCCGCTGTACTTTTCCTGTATAAATACTTCGTTATCGATTGACAGATTAAAATACCCAAAACCTGTTCACCATCTCCTTCTGTCAATCCCGCGTAATCTGCATATCCCTACATTTAAAATCTCCACATTAAGCACTATCTTTGCCGGTAGTAACTGACAATTTATGCTTAAAGGATTTTTTAACGTTCCTGCACCGCAGAACGAGCCTGTATTGAATTACGGCCCGCGCAGTGTGGAGAGGGCAGCGCTTAAAGCTGCTTTGGATGAGGCCCGCGCCCAACAAACAGATATACCCATGTATATCGGCGGTAAGGAAATACGGACCGGCAAAAAGCTGGAAATCCGCCCGCCGCATGACCACAAACATTTATTAGCTACTTTTCACGAAGGTGACGCCAGCCATGTAAAGTCAGCAATTGACGCAGCCCTGGCCGCCAAAGCCGATTGGGAAAACCTGCCCTGGGAACAGCGCGCGGCTATATTTTTAAAAGCTGCCGAACTGCTTTCAGGTACTTACCGTGCTACGATAAATGCGGCCACCATGCTGGGACAGTCAAAAAATGCCTACCAGGCTGAAATCGATTCCGCGTGTGAGCTGATCGATTTTCTGCGTTTTAACGTGGAGTACATGTCCGAAATCTATAAACAACAGCCCCCCGTATCCGGCAAAGGTGTTTGGAACCGGGTGGAACAACGCCCTTTGGAAGGCTTTATATTTGCCTTAACCCCTTTTAACTTTACTGCCATTGCAGGCAACCTGCCGGCATCTGCTGCCATGATGGGCAATGTGGTGGTTTGGAAACCTGCCTACACCCAGATCTACGCCGCTAATGTGATTATGCAGGTATTTAAAGAAGCTGGTTTACCTGATGGCGTGATCAATTTAATTTATGTTGACGGCCCGGTTGCAGGCGAGGTGATCTTTAACCATCCTGATTTTGCGGGTATCCATTTCACCGGTTCAACCAAAGTTTTTCAGAATATCTGGCAAACTATCGGCACCAATATCCATAAATACAAAACTTACCCGCGGATTGTGGGCGAAACAGGTGGTAAAGACTTTGTTTTAGCGCACCCGAGCGCCGATGCTGACGTGGTAAGTACAGCATTGGTTCGCGGTGCATTTGAATACCAGGGACAGAAATGTTCTGCCGCTTCAAGGGCCTATATCCCCGCTTCCTTGTGGCCGGCAGTGAAAGAGAATATCCAGCGTGACATCGCCTCCTTTAAAATGGGTCCGGTTGAGGATTTTGGTAATTTCATCAATGCGGTGATCTCCGAAGTTTCCTTTGATAAACTCGCCAAATATATTGATGCTGCCAAAGCAGATAAAGAAGTAGAAGTTGTTGCCGGCGGCAGTTATGATAAAAGCCAGGGCTGGTTTATTGAACCAACTGTGATAAAAGTGAACGATCCGTACTATGTGACCATGTGCGAGGAATTATTCGGCCCGGTGCTTACCATTTATGTTTATGAAGATAAGGACTTTAGCAAGGTGCTGGATATTGTCGACAAAACATCTATCTACGCCTTAACAGGTGCCATTATATCGCAGGACCGATACGCAATAGCCGAAGCAACCTACAAATTACGCAACGCAGCCGGAAACTTTTATATTAACGACAAACCAACCGGTGCCGTAGTGGGCCAGCAACCTTTTGGCGGCGCCAGGGGGTCAGGCACTAATGACAAAGCCGGCTCCATGATCAACCTTTTACGCTGGGTATCGCCACGTACGATAAAAGAGACATTTGATCCGCCAAAAGATTACAGGTATCCTTTTTTGGGGAAAGAAGTATAGTTGGTTCATGGTTGATAGTTCATGGTTCATGGCAGCTGCAAAAATTGCCGTGAACCATCAACTATGAACTACTTAAACTTAAACACATTATCCATATTGGCATTGTCGTAAGCGCTTACCTTCATATCAGTAATGACGCCGGTTTTAAGGCTATATACCCAACCGTGCACGCCTACGGGCTGGCCGATCTTCCAGGCATTTTGCACGATAGAGGTTTTGCAGAGATTCCGCACATTTTCAATCACGTTATATTCTACCAGACGGTCGCAGCGTTCATCCATATCTGCGATGGCATCGAGTTTGGCGGCATGAAGGCGGTAAACGTCTTTGATGTGCCTGAGCCAGTTGTCTATCAACCCGAATTGCTGGTTACCCATGGCAGCAATAACCCCGCCACAGCCATAATGGCCGGTTACGATCACATGCTTTACCTTTAAAACATTTACGGCATAATCCAGCACAGAAAGCATATTCATATCCGAGTGGATCACCATGTTAGCGATGTTGCGGTGTACAAATATTTCTCCCGGGGCGGTATTGGTTATCTGGTTAGCCGGCACGCGGCTATCAGCACAACCGATCCATAATACCGGCGGCGCCTGTCCCTTCGCCAGCTTGGTGAAATATTCTGAATCTATTTTTAATGAATCTTTAATAAATTGCTTGTTCCCCTCCAGCAAACTTTGGTACAAAGGGTCAAGTTCATTCAGGTCATCGTCAATTTTTGCGCACATTTTCTTTTACAGGGTAGTTTGTTCGGCTGTAAAAATACAATTTATGTTGGAAGGTTGGAGGGGTAGAACGTTGTAATGTTGGAAAGTTGAAAGGTTGTAATGTTTTTGTTGTTTGTTGTTTGTCACGCAAATAGAATTCCTATTTTCTCGGCATATACATAATCATACAAACACCAATCAGGGCTATTCCGGCCCCTATCAAATCCCATTTATCCGGTTTAAAGCCATCCACTTTCCAGGCCCACAGCAACGCCATTACAATAAAGATGCCGCCGTAAGTAGCGTACACCCGCCCAAAGTTGCTGGTTTGCAGCGTGGCGACAACGCCGTAAAGGACTAATATCAAGCCTCCCAAAATCGCATACCACAATGGTTTGTCCGATTTTAACCAAAGCCAAACCAAATAACCGCCGCCAATCTCGCACAAGCCGGCCAGCACAAATAACCCTAACGATTTTACAATATTCATTCCAACAACAAGCCACTTGTTAGGCGGCTTTAAGATACATATAAATTTAAATCGATTTTAAACCAGGTCATTGCCGCAGGGAAATCGCGTTTAAAAAGCGAATGTCCCGTTAGGGACTACCTGTTTGTAGCATTCGTTACCCGCCAGGCAATTGCCCCGTCAGGGGCTACCCTTTGCGAATGGGTAACCCCTGACGGGGTAATATTTTGTTTAGATTTCTTTTTCTACAAACAGGTAGTCCCTAACGGGGCATGAATAGCTTGTGAATTTCTCCTCAGCACAGATTACCTCGTGTTTTGCGTATTTAAAGCGATTTCCCTGCCCATTCCGGCTGGCCGCAACACCGTTCAACTTTCCAACATTACAACCTTCAAACATCCCATCACTTCCCTGATTGCTCCCCGTAAACCGACAACGGAGTTAAACGGTTCTGAAAGATCAAATGACGATCCTCCGAAAACTTTTTAAAATCCTCGGCGCTTTTCTGTCCGGGGTAAGGGGCATAATATTGCTCCGTACCGGCATTGCGCCAGATCAGTACATAGGATGTTTTGTATTTGGAGATAACAGGCAGCAAAACATTCGTCCACCAATCTGTTTGAGGGATATTTAAATAACCGGTTTCGGCAAGGCAGGATAATTTACGATGTTTGGCGGCTATCACATCCAGCAGCGCCAGTCGTTTATCCAGGTTCTTTGCATAAACTGCAGTATTGGCAAAGCAATAATTATCGAAGCCCACAAAATCAACATATCCATCGCCGGGATATCGCTCCATAAAATCGGCTTCCGAGTTGAAATCCGAAACCGAATAAACGATGAGTAAATTGTGCAGCTTTTTGGTATTGCGCATATAATCAATGGTAAAGCGCCACAAGGTTTTAAACTCATCGGGGGTACAGGTATTTTTACACCACCAGAACCAGTTTCCCGTAAGTTCATGAAACGGCCTGAACAGCATCGGGATCTGCTCGCCATTATTTCCTTTCAGATCTGCAAGGTAACTCGCCGCTTTATCCAGGTATTGCACATAAGCATCGTGGAAAGCGCCACCCGGAATCAGATCAGCAACGGTACGCCTGCTGGTGTCCCAGGCAGTTTTGCCGTTGGTTGGGTTATCCATGTGCCAGCAATAGGTATTGATGCCGCCGCGTTCATAAGCTTCTTTCACCCTTTGCTTTTGCACGGCAAACGGAAAGCCATTGATATCATTGATACTGTCGTGCTCAATTTTTGAAAGGTCCCATTCATAAATTGCAGGGTATGATCCTGTAATGCTTTTTACGTCGGAACTATCCTTCTCGTACTTCCAGTTAACACCGTAGCCGGTATCGTCATGGTGCCCAAACAAAATACCTCCATCGGCTATGCGCTGCATACTGTAATACAATTCCCGCGTTTCGGCAGTTGCCCGCCGGTCGCTTGGTCCAAATAATTGTCCCTTTGCGCACGAATTAAACAAGATGATGCAGCATAAGATTTGTATTTTCTTCATTAATTATTCGATATAAAATTAAAATAACAAACATAGGGCCAAAAAAGCCTATTTGGTTAACCTCATAACCACCACATCATCCGCAGGAATTACCTGGCTAAAAGGCTTTGCCGTAGTGCCTAGATCCTTTTTCGCCCAAAGGTCGCGCAATTTGTAAGTTGTTTGGTTGAAATCAATACTGGTATTGGATAGCGCATCGTTGATCACGTGGTCTTTCCAGTCATAACTTACCTTTTGCGGCTTGCCGGAGCGATTTAAAAAGCAAACACCCAGTTCGTTATTGGCCAATGGCTTTACCCATATTTCAATGCCGTCAAAAGCATAAAACCTAAAGGCTTCAACACCCAATGGATCCTGGTCAAGTGCGATCAGCTCTTTATTGGTTAAAATAGACCTGGTTTGATCTGACATTTTACGCAGATCGTTACCTGCCATCAGCGGCGCTGCCAGCATGCACCATAGCGAAAAATGGGCCTTATCCTCATTATACTTCATCCCGTTGCCCACTTCCAGCATGTCGGGATCGTTCCAGTGACCGGGACCTGCATATTGGCGGATGCTATCCTGCTGGTCAAGTATCGATAGCACACTTAACGCTGTCCAGTCGCCTTTGCTGATATTTTTTTCAAAGCCGACACCAATATCGCCGGTCGACCGCCACAACTGGCCCACATCTTTGGCCCAGCGCCAGGGTTTGTGCTGCCCCCACTCGCATAAACTGAAGATCATTGGTCTGCCTGCCGCGCGGATGGCTTTGCTCATGGTTTTGTACGCTTCAATCGCATTGATCCCGTCAGTATTGCACCAGTCGAACTTTAAATAATCCACGCCCCATGAGGCATATAAGCGGGCATCCTGATATTCATAACCCCGGGTACCGGGATAACCTGCGCAGGTCAATGTTCCGGCGCAATTATAAATGCCGAACTTCAGGCCTTTTGAATGCACATAATCTGCAAATTCCTTCATCCCATTGGGGAACTTTTTGGGGTCGGCTACTAAATTGCCATCCATATCCCGCTGCATAGCCATCCAGCCATCATCCAAAACAAAATAGGTGTAGCCCGCGTCCTTCATTCCCGAAGACACGAAGGTATCTACCATTCCTTTTAACAGGGGCAGGTCAATATTCGTTTGAAATGTGTTCCAGCTGTTCCAGCCCATCGGGGGCGTTTGGGCCAGTTCCTCAAATTTTTGCGCGAACAATTGTCCGCAGCAGGCCAGGCAAAGCAACGATGCCAGCAGGATTTTTTTTACAGGGTTTACCTTCATTTTATTGGTATTAAAGCAGCCTAAGTTTTTTTGGTTTACAAAACCAAATTTAACGATATACTGCTGTGTTTTACTTTTTATCAGCCACTAAATAAACTGCGCCGTAAGCCGGAACCATAACGATGATACCGCCTGAAACCGTTTGCGAGATGGCCGGCACTGTTGCATACGAAGCCGGGCCACCGGTTTTGCCGCTTGCGGCGCCAACTCCGTTTACGAAAACACTATGCGAAAAAGGCACATTATCCGTACCGCCATTAAGCGTATAATAATAGTATTTGGTACCGATAGCATAGTTATTAAAGGCAATATTTACTACATGATCAAAATTTCCCTGGTTTACTAAAACAACCCCTGCCTCCCCTGAGGAAAATGACGACCCGTAACTAACAATATCGCTGCTCCCGCTTACAGTTGAACCTACCACCCGGTCGCCAAAATATTTTTGGAAAAAATACATATAATAAAACGCTGGGCGCGGGTTCCATGCAGGTGCTCCCGGTTCGGCGCCGCCACCTGATGAATTGTTAAACATGCCCATATCATCGCCATTGCTGTACCCGTTGGCCAAATCCCACCGGCTTGCCATACTTACCTGGTTTTTCAAGGCTTCACCTAAAACCATTACCGCGTGCAAACCTGCGATGTTCGAAACCATCTGGCTGGAACCCACCGCCTGCAGGTTCCATTCATCCATCGCCACAGGCTTTTGAGTTACACCGGCATTTTGGGCCGACGTTTTTACCCAGCTCATCATCGCACTTGTGGCAGGTGCAGGTGAACTCAATATCACCGTAGGGTTTGAATTCTGGCCATAGGGCGTGTAATAATTGTGCACCACAAAAAAATCTGCGGCATTACCGGCGGCTGCCAAAACATCACGGTTCCAATTGGTAACGCCGGCGTTGTTATTTGCATCGTTGGTTGTGGTTAGCACGATGCCTATTTTTATATTGTTGTTGCCAGCCTGGATGGCAGCTGCACGCATCGAGTCGGCAAAAACCTTAAAATGTGTTCCGTAAACAGTTCCGGTGATGATTGCTGGTTGACCATCCTGATTTTTTGAAGGGTCGATCCGGTATCCCGCTTCCCAGTTTCCGTAATTCTCGTTACCTACTTCCCAATAAGTAGTACGTCCCTTATCATACCTAACCCAACTGGCAGCTAAATGTGCCGCGGTTTGAACAGGCGTTGGACCTGTTCCATAACGGGCATAACCATAATTTACGGTGATCAGGCCGGTGCTGTTGCTTTGCTGCAACAATTTATAATAGTTATCCAGGCTAAATGTCCAATTTTGGGTGTTATTACCAAACCAATAGCCTGCGGTTGACGAATTGCCATTCAAATCAAGCAGCGTGGAAGGCGCATCAGCAGGTGCCTGAACGTTCCCAATGCCATCGCCATTAAAAAAGTAAACATCTGAAAGACTGCCACCGGGTGCTCTTATAATATTGGGCGCAAGTGCGGTTATATTGTTAAGCAAAATTGAATTGCTGAACGAGGAAGGGTCAACAACCTGGCCCATAAAAGGGTTGGAATTATTGCCAAATAGCAATTTCGAAGTTTTTGTGGTGATCTGGCTCAGGTCGACAGTTACGTTGATTGACCCGGCCGATGGCTTTGAAACATTTTGTGATGTGGGAGCAGTAAAGGTTTTTCCCTGCCAGTTATCCAAAAAGAAGCCCTGTGTAGCAGCAACCGATGGATCTGTCCCGGCTAAAATACTGCCGCCCGGACCCGTACCAACGCCGGTTCCCGGAGTCGTAGATGTCGTTGTCGTTCCTCCGCCGGAATTATTCGGATCCTTCTTACATGATTGTGCTACCACTATGGCAGTTAATACAATTAGTGCTGTTTTTTTCATTTTTTCCATTTTTGACTATGATTCGTAGGATTGTTAGGATGATAGGATTAAGAAAAGCCTGCGATTTAAAATCCTGTCAATCCTTTAATCATAGTCCTGTTCTTTTTATGATCTCCAAACATGCCCTGCTGTTATGATACGGGCATTTCCATATTCCTGCTTTATCTTCGCCGGGCATTACCAGCCCGTTTTTATTGATTCCCCAAAACCATTCGCCGTTTACTTTATCTAAAATTTTATCTTTAACAAATGCCCAGTTTTTGATGGATAGTTGCAGGTATTTTTCATCGGCGCTTATTTGCCAGGCATTATAAAATCCCACCATTGCTTCCGCCTGCACCCACCAGTGTTTTTCTTTAATGAGCAGCTCTTCTGCAGGTTCATACTCGTACCAAAGGCCGCCATCGGTGTCCAGGCCATCTATCGTTGCTTCAGCTATCGGAATACTTACCTTTTTTATCTTTTCGATCATCGCTTCGTCGCGAATCACTTCGGCAGCTTCCAGTAACAACCAGGTCGCCTCGATATCATGCCCATAAGACACCAGGCCAGATTTATTCTCCCAGTTCTCGTCAAAAAACAGGCGCAGGTGGTGGCTTTCAGGATCAATAAAATGATCGAAAAAGTTATGCAGCAATAACAGGATTTGCGCCCTTAAGGTACCCTCGGGCCATACCCGGTAAAGATTAGTATACCCCTCCAGTACATGCAGGTGGGTGTTCATCGTCTTTTTTTCATTTTCATCCTTGGCACTCAGTCGCAAATCATCTATCGGGTTCCAGTCTCTTGTAAAGGCTTCAAAATACCCTGTTTTCACGGAGTCGTATGCCTTGTCAACCAGTAAATAGTATAATTCAACCGCTTTTGTCCTCGCTACTTCAATACCTGAGGCCATGTAATACTCGCTCAGCGCGTAAATAGTAAAAGCGATAGCATAAACCTGTTTTTTGGTATCAAGCGGCGCGCCTGTATGATCAACAGACCAAAAAACCCCGCCGAACTCGTGATCGAAGATAAACTTGCCTATATAATCATAAGCACGGTTCGCCGTCTCCAGGTAAACCGGGTTGGCATCGTAGTTATAAGCGGCAGCAAAGGTCCATAAAATCCGGGCGTTTAATACCGATCCTTTTGGGGCATCCTGTACAACCAGTTCCTGGCAATCAATTCTTCCTAAAAAACCGCCATTGGCATGATCAATCGTATTACTTGTCCAATAATCCAATATGGACTGTAACTCCGTACTAAGTTCCGTCTTGTAGTTATCAATTTGTGACGTTATCGCCTTCTCCTGCATCCTGGTGATATTATTTTTATTTTATATACTGTCATTTTAACAATTTATCCATTCGGAAATTAAAGTCTTACAGCCGCTGAGTTTATCAAATTCAGACTAAGGAATTCGGACTTAAAAGCGCCTTATTGTTATCAATGATCTCATAAAGGGTGTTCACCGATGATGCTGAACGCAAACCATCTGGTGGCGTATTCATCACATAATCCAGCAGTTTATCCACAGTGCTGGTAGCTACATGCATCCGGGTATCTGATGAAGCATAATAAATGTAAACCGTATCATCATCGTCCCTGATCCAGCCGTTGCAAAATACCACATTGGATACATCGCCAATGCGCTCCTCTCCTTCCGGCGCTAAAAAGTAACCAGCGGGTTTGTATAAAACTTTGGTGAGATCGTGCAGATCGGTCATAAACATATACAGCGTATAACGCAAACCTGCGGCCGTATTACGCACACCGTGTGCCAGGTGCAGCCAGCCTTTACCGGTTTTGATGGGTGTTGGCCCCTGTCCGTTTTTTGCTTCGTAAACCGTATGATAATTTTTATTGTCGATGATGGTTTCTTCATTCACAAAAGCATTTTCCATGGTTTCTGTTAAGCCAAAACCAATGCCTCCACCTTTACCTGCGCTGATAAAACCATCCTGCGGGCGGGTATATAAAGCATATTTGCCACCCACAAATTCGGGATGCAACACTACATTACGCTGCTGGGGCGAGTTGGTGACCAGGTCCGGCAGGCGTTCCCATTTTACAAGGTCTCTTGTACGGGCAATACCACAAGCGGCAATCGCCATCGACTGGTCATGTGCCGGGGCCTCAGGGTCTCGCCTTTCGGTACAAAACAAACCATAGATCCATCCGTCTTCGTGCGCTGTTAAACGCATATCATAAACATTGGTGTCCGGTTCATCCGTTTCGGGCATATCCACCGGGTAATCCCAAAAGGTAAAGTTGTTGATGCCATCAGGGCTTTCGGCTACCGCGAAAAAGGATTTACGATCAGCTCCTTCCACCCTGGCTACCATTAAATATTTACCGTTTAACTTTATTGCCCCTGCGTTAAAGGCGGCATTGATGCTGAACCGTTCCATTAAATATGGATTGGTTTCCGGGTCGAGATCATAGCGCCAAAACAGCGGGGTATGTGCTGCGGTTAAAACAGGATATTTATAGCGATCGAAAACACCGTTCCCTGTACCCGCTATTTCATTACGCAAGTCCGTCAGCTGTTTTTGTTCCGCTTCTAATTCTTTTAAACGTTTTTCAAATAGTTGTGTCATGTTTTGTTTTTTCTATTTCGTAGAGGCGCAACACTTTGCGTCTCCATTTTCGTCATTGAATAATCTCTTCGAGAGACGCAACGTATTGCGTCTCTAAGGGTACAATTAATAATCCTTCAATTTATCCCACCATGTTTTCTTCAGGATAATGATGATCACCGCCAAAATGCCCACGGTGATCAATAGCGGCATTTTTTGGCTCAATACCAGGTACATGGGTAATATGGTTAAACAACATTGTGCCGCCGTACCAATTACCACGTTGAACATATTCAGCTTAAAGTTTTTATTTGGCTGAAAGGATGGGTCTTCCGCTAAAACGGCATCTTTCACAGGCCCCCAAAATCCCCAGGGGCGAACATTTTTATAAAAAGATTTTAACACAGATTGGTCCGTTGGCGGAAATGCATAGGAACCGATAATGGAACCTGCCATAGACAAACCGAACAATAAGGGGAACCAATACAATAACTCGCCATCAGGGATAACCAATGAGAAAACCATGGCGGTTACAATCCCCGTCAGCATCCCTACAAAAAATCCGGATGCATTAAAACGCCACCAATGCCATTTTAACACATTTGAAGCAATATACCCTCCGTAGAGTGCCGACACGATCCACTGTAAAGTAGTATTCACGTTTTTCATAAAAAAACCGATGAAAACGCCCAGCGCCACAACAACTATACCTGCAAGGTAGTTCATGGCAATCGTTCTTCGGTTTGACGCTGTTGGGTTAACGTATTTTAAATAAATATCATTAACCAAATACGCCTGTGCCGCATTCATCGTACCGCTAAAGGTGCTCATGAAGGCGCCGAGTAAACCTGCCAGCAGCAAGCCTACTAAGCCAACGGGTAAAAAGTTATTGATTACTGCAGGTAAAATGCGTTCAAAATCAATCCCTCCCGCGCCATCGCTTAAGTTCATCTGGTGATAATAGATGAGCCCTAAAGCAGTCAGGCTGATGATTAGCGTATACCGGATAGGCAGCAGGATGATATTTACAAAACCACTCATTTTACTGGCCTCTTCAGGCGAGCGGGTGGAAAGGATCTTTTGCATATCATAATTTGGCGCAGGGCCCGCCAATGCTGCAAAAAAGCCTTTAAAGGTCATCATCATAAAAAACAGGCCAAAAAGCGAATAGCCGTCGGTTTTTATTTTTTCATTTACCTGGCTGATGATCCCCGACCAATTCAGGTCAAGATGTTTTCCAAAAAACGGACTGAACCAGCCGTTGGGCACATTCAAATGATGGCTGCTCAATTGTCCGGCGGCGATGAAACCGATCCAGATACAGGCCACCGTCATGATGCCGTATTTAACCATATCGCCCACCACGATGCTATGCATTCCACCTAAAATGGAATAAAACATGGCAAACAGGGTAAAAATTACACCGTAAACATGTGGTACATATTGGGGCGCAACATCAAAAGGAATATAGCCCTTGATCATGTCCCAGGGAACGAAGATCTCTATAAATTTCCCCAGGCCGATAAAGCCATAGGCCATAAAGCCCAGACAGCTCAATAGCGCAAAGGCAATCACCACAATTTGTGATGCGGTTACCCCCGGACCGCTTTTGCCAAAACGGGTGGCCAACCATTCGGCGCCGGTGGAGGCGTTGGAGCGCCGCAGCCAGCGCGAGAGGTACATCATTAAAAACACCTGGTTAAAAACCGGCCAAAGCCAGGGGATCCAGATACTTTTCATGCCGTAAACAAAACACAGGCTCACCATCCACATGGTGCCGCTGATATCAAACATATCAGAGGCATCGCTCAGTCCCAGTTTGTACCAGGGCAGCGATTTACCGCCAAGCATATAGCTCTCCTTATTCTGCCGCGCTTTTTTACGATACCAAAGGCCAATAAATATGGTACTTAGCAGGTAGAGCGCAATAATGGCGATGTCTATGGGATGGAGCTTCATTTTTTTATTTGAAAATGGGTTGATTTGACGATTTGAAAATCACTTTCCAAACGGGTTATAATGGCAATTACTAAAGTAGATTTATTGACAACCATTTTATAATACTTTTTTAACTATAAATTTAAATTTATTTATCAAAAAACACATTTTCAAATTGCCAAACCTTCAAATTGTCTAAATAAAAACCCTGTTGCCGGTATAGGTTTCCCTGAACTCCTTAGGAATGCACATTTTCTTGCGTTTAAATATCCTGTTGAAGTTGGATATATTGTTAAACCCGCATTTATAGGCTATTTCGGCAACCGTTGTGGTTGAGTCGATCAGCATCCTGGAGGCATGGCCAAGCCTTATCTCGTTCAAACTATCAATAAATGTTTTGCCGGTGCGTTTTTTGATGAAACGGCTGAACGAAGCTTCCGGCATATTGGCTATCCGGGCCACTTCTGCAAGCGTTACCTGCTTATTATAGTTATTATTCATATGCTCAAACACCTTTTCGATACGCCGGCTGTTGTAAAAAAACTTTTCATTAGTAAAACTGGAATCCGATAACGTTTTCATGTTCCTTGATGTAGAAAGATCATGAAGTATTGATAGTAACTCAAGCACAGAATCGAAGCCGTTTTTTTTATCTAAATTAAGTACCCTGTCCTTAAGCGTGTTGATGGTTTCCTGCGAAAACAAGATGCCTTTTTGGGAGCGCTCCAGCATGTTTTTCAAAAAGCTCAGTTGGTTTCTTTTTAAAAACTTCTCATCAAACAGATCTTTATGAAACTGGATAGTAATCTCTGTTATCGCCTCACTCTGGCACTGGTTGGTAAACCAGGCATGGTAAAGATTAGGGCCGATCAGGGCCAGTTCCAGGTCATCAATTACCTCAATGTGGCCGCCCACTACCCGCTTCGCCCCTTTCGCGTTCAATATCAGGTTAAGTTCATATTCGTCATGATAATGAAGCGGGAAGTCGAATTTCTTTTTTACCCTCGAAAAAATAGTAAAGCAATCGCTTGGTGTCAGCGGGGTAATTTCGCGCATTACATTGCTTGTCATCATAAGTAATTTAGTTATACAAAAACGTCATTTATATAATACGAAATTAACACTTATTTGGTGAAAAGAGAGTGGTGGGTAGTGAGTTGTTGAAATATTTAATGTCCGGCTCACTGCTGACGACTCACTGCGCACCTATTCACCGCTCAACTTTTCATGACATTAATAATAGTGAACAATGAATTTAAAAAAGCCACCACCAGCTTAGCCTTAGCTTATCACCAGTGATGGCTTGGTAACTAATCAACTATTATGTAAAACCTGCATTATTATTTACCCCTTTATTTTTATCATTATTGTAAAAACTAAATGTTAATGCGTTTTTACGTTCTGTTATCTATTTTATAAATGCAACTTCATCAAAGAACATTTTTTCATCAACATCACCGCTCATACCCTGAAGGAAGAAGCCCAGTTGTTGCGCCGGCGAACCATTAGCCCAATAATTAAGGGTGTTAACATTTGTTGATGACTGTGATGAAGCCAGCGGAATTTTGAAGAAAGTCCAAACATTTGGTGGTACGGTAACTAACTGTGCGGCGTATGCGCTTACGTTTTGAATCTGGCCATAACCGCCTGCCATCTTATCGCCCACCAATACAAGCGTATGGGTAACAGTACCGCCCTTAACCCAGAAAGTTAAATACTTATAAGCTGCATCGTAAGAGAAACTTGGATACCAGTTGGCCCAGCCTTCAACTTTCCATTGACCAGCAGGATAACTTGCTGCGGCGGATGCAGTACCTGAATGTGAAGCTGTTGTTGAAACTCCGGATGGCCCGGCCCATGAATTATCGCCCCATGCATTCTGGAAATTATTGTCAGCGAAAATGATGTAACCATTATCAAGGTCGTTAAATACCGTAGTCGAAGCTGTTTGCGCCGCAGGATTTGACCCTGAAGTATAGGTAAACAACAATGTAGATTCTGTAGCGGTACTGTGCGCAGGCATTTTCATAACTAAAGTACTGTCATTTTGAGATACGATAGAAACTTCATCACTGGTTGCCTTTAGTTTTATACCAGAAACCGAAGCAAAACCCTTACCTGTAAGTGTTATTTGCGTACCTGCCTGGAAATCATAATCTGATACGCCGGTAATTGTTGGCGGGGGAGGCAGCGTGGTAAATTTATACGTAAAGCTACCGTTCAATGTAGTAACTACGATGGTATTTGGCTGCGGCTGCACATACGGAACCGTTGTTGGTATTTGAAAAACTACTGATTTATCAGAATTAAAGGCCCGGTTAAAATACACCGAAACACCGTTGATAGCTATTTTGGTAGTACTACCCAGGTTTGCACCGATTAAAACATAGTAATTATTCAAATTCCCGGTAACTGTAGTTGAATCAAATGCGGTTGCCTGCGGTGTGTAATCGAAATAAGAAGTGGTTGTTGCAATACCACTGCTATTATACGTGGTAGTTGAATGAACGCGCATGGAATCAACTATTGATTTGCTTAATGTTCTCACACTCGAAATCACAGGGGTTCCCGTACCTGGGGTAAACCCCAAACTATTCATCTTTTTGCAGGATGCGAAGCCGAATACCATCAACGCCGACAGTACCAAGCTTATGTTTTTGAATTGTTTAAATTTCATTTTAATATATTTAATTGTTAATTAAAATTTATAGTGAACAGGGGGCTTTGTTAAATTCGGATCAGCTGCTGCGTCTGTAGCCGGAATCGGAATAATGAACTGGGCGTCTGTTGGAACAATATAAGTATGGTTAATTGTGTAATTATTATAATTAGGTGCCGTTGCGCCATAAGAATCACCCTTGTTTGTTGAGGCTTCAATAGCTTCAGCTACAGGGTGCGTAGCGGAATTAAAACCATCTATACGTTGCAAATCGTACCAATAATCGCCCTCAATAGCAAATTCAAGACGTCTTTCTTTTATTAACTGCCTGTAAGTAAAACCAGCATAGGGCCCTAAGCCTGCTCTTTTGCGTACTAAATTGATATATTTTAATGCTGTCGGATCTGAGGTAGTGTAATTGGTATCTATACCGTGTCCGGCTCCCGGATTTGCAGCCAGCCCCATAACAGCTTCCGCTTCGATCAAATACACTTCAGCATAACGCATAATATAGGTGTTATTGCTCGTAGCCTGAAACGCAGTCAACCCGTTATTGTCAGCAGGCGTACCCACTACATATTTTTTAAGCCCAGCAGCAGTTCCCTGTGCACTTGCGTTAAGCGGCACTTTGTAGCCTCCTGTCGCTTTATCAATTTCCGGATAATAATCTCCCGGGATCATGATTGTTCCATGCCTCCGGATGGTATCTCCGGCAGCTTTGTAGGCATTCTGTAAATCAAATGTTGGCCCTAATTCGCCATAACCGTCGCCGGTGCCGGTGATCGTTGAGTTTAAGGCGATTACTGATTGCAACTGACTACCAAATCCGTACCCGGCATTTGACGACCATTGCATTGCAAGGATGGATTCTTTATTATTATTATTGGCAGTTTTATACAGATCGTTATATGAAACGCCTGCAACATCGATTCCGAGTAAGCCAAATTCGCCGCTGTTGATCACTTTTTCAGCTTCTTTTTTGGCGTTAGCGTAATCCTGTTCGTATAAATATACTTTAGCTAATAATGCCGATGCCGAGCCGCTGGACGCATGACCTGTACTGGCAACACCTGGCGTACAATTGGCTTCGGCAAATTGCAAATCGTTGATCATAAACTGGTAAACATCTGTTACGTAGTTTGCCGGAACTGTTTGGAAAGTGCCAACAAATGCAGTCGGATTTGTGATGATCGGAACGTTTCCGAAAATACGCACCAGGTAAAAATAAGCGGCAGCACGCATTAAATGCGCTTCGCCTAAAGCGTTGTTTTTAACAGATGAAGGAACTGAGGCGGGAACCGCCGTGGGTAAATTGTTTAACAACGCGTTTGCCTGCGCCACAACCGTGAACAACGAGTTCCATGTGCTTGTTACTATCGGAGTAGCATTACCTTCTGTATAGTTTGCATATGCCCCAAATTCAGGATCCGCTCCAACATAACAACGGGCATTCCCGCTCAGCACCTCACCGGTTGCCAAAAAAGCTTTTCCGTTAAAACCAAACCATGGCGCGGCGTAAAGAATATTTGTACTTGCCTGCACCTGGGCCGTTGTTTGATAATATGTGCCTACTGTAGGTTCATTTTCGGGCGGCCGGTTAAAAAAATCTTTTTTGCAACCAGTTGTGGCCATACCAACGATGGCGCCCATACCGATTAAATATTTTATATATTTTTTCATTTCTTTTTTAAATTAAGTGATTAAAATTCTGCGTTAAGTCCAAAAGTAATTACACGCGGGATAGGGTACCTTCCGTTATCCACATTCATTAATGTAGGGTTTTGATTAAACGAACCTACTTCGGGATCTAAGCCACTATATTTAGTAAAGACATACAAATTCTGCCCGCTTACATAAACCTTAAGGTGGTTCATTTTAATATACCTTGCCCATTTTGCCGGTAAATTATAGCCTAACCGCACGTTTTGTAACCGTAAAAAAGAAGCGCTTTCTAAAAACCTGTCAGACATCACAAGGTTATTGTTACCAAAGGTAGCCCTTGGCGCCGGAATTGTTGACGTTGGGTTTGAAGGTGTCCAGTAGTTGCCGGCAGCGGCTAATTGATTTTGGTACAAACCATCCAATGCTTCTAATTGAAAGTTAAGCCCGTTTAATACTTTACCGCCATATGATCCTGTCAGGAATATTGACAGATCAAAATCCTGGTAAGTAAAGTTGTTGGTGATACTATAGGTAAAATCAGGATTAGGGTTGCCCAATGCATACTGGCTGTTCGGAGAATTACCGTTATTATTTTCACCCTGGTATTGAAGGTCACCTAACCAAACACCGTTAGCAATAGTTCTGTCACTTGATACAACAGATGGTGCACCGGTTACATTTTGAGGATGTGTTGACAGGTACTGTAATTGAGCATTTGAAGAAACGATGCCCTGGATCTTATATCCGTAAAACTCGCCAACCGGGCCACCAACCTGGGTTGAGGTAACCGGGATGATGGCGCCACCGCCTGAATTAATATATCCGATAATTGCCGGGAAACCGTTTAACGAGATTACTTTATTATTATAGTGAGAGAAGATAAGTGTTGTGCTCCATTTAAAGTTTTTGTTTATAATGTTCCTGCTGGTAATGCTAAACTCAAAGCCTTTATTTTCAATTTCACCTGCATTTACATAAGGTGGTTGTACAACGGCAGCACCTGAATATTCACCCACGCCGCCACCAAGGAAGGCAGGAAGTGGTTGTTGAAACAGAAAGTTTTTTGATGTTTTGTCAAACGCATCAATTGTTCCATCGATACGATTGTTAAGAATACTAAAATCAAGCCCGATATTTTTCTGAATATCAGTTTCCCAGGTAACAAGCGGGTTATTGAAATTAGCAAAACTAAAACCTGTGCCCAAACCGGTAGTTACCGGCGTAATCCTTGAACCGTAAGCATATTGCTGGATATTTGAATTACCTACGGTGCCATAACCAACCCTTAACTTAAGATTGTTTACAACTCCGTTGATCTTAGCCATAAATGGCTCTTCAGAGATCCTCCATGATGCGGATGCCCCCGGGAAATATCCCACCTGGTGACCAGGCGCAAAGTTCGAGGATTGGTCGCGGCGATCAGTTGCAGAAATGCTGTATTTATTATTGTAAGTATATATCACTCGCGCAAAAAATGATTCCATTGAATTGCTCCCTTTGGGTTCTCCTAAGTTATCAGCAGTTTGCGTACCTAAATTTAGCGTCTGTAAGGTATTCCCTGCGGTAAAGCCTTTTGTTCCGGCCTGGATCCCGTCATAATTTGATTCCCAAACTTCGTGACCTAAGGTTGCCTGTACTACATGTTTCTTAGCAAACGTATGGTTGTAGTTCAACTGCTCGTTCCAGTTCCAATAACTATCGCTGGCATTGTATTCATTTAAAACGGCTTGCTGGTTCTGAAACGCCGGAACTGACCCGGTAGCACCATACGAGTAAGTCGGGAGGAATGTTTTTGCATTGCTCCAGTCAAAATTCCCGTTTACATCTGAGTGCAACGTCAAATCTTTATTGAACTTGATATCGCCATACAAATCACCCTGAACATTACTTCTTAGCAGGGTATTGGTGATATTCAAAGCCTGCTGTACAGGGTTTGGGCCGCCATACGGCAAACCACCCGGTGGTGTATAAGGACCTGCATAGGAACCATCAGCATTATAAACTGCTGCATCAGGAGCGGATAATAACGCATTATAAATAACCCCTGAGCTATTACCTTCACCAACGTTTTCGTTGCTTTGGCTTGCCGAAATACTTGTACCTATTTTAAACCATTCTTTTACCTGCGAATTTACAGTAGTATGAAATGAGTACCGGTTAAACTTGAATCCTAAAATGGTACCGTCCTGGTTGAAATAACCACCGGATATATAATAATCTGTTCCATCTTTTGCTCCCGAAATTGATAAGGTATGGCTTTGTTCAGGCGCATTTTGAAAAATAGCATTCTGCCAGTTTGTACCGGGCCCTAAAACACTGGGGGCAGAAAATTCAATCCGGCGACCTACGCCGAAGTCATCAGCAAGTGAATTTTGAAGTGTAGCATACTGTGGTAAGTTCATCACATCCAAAAACTTGCCCTGCGATTGTATACCGTAGTAAAAATCGTAGTTAATTTTCGCAGTGCCGTTTTTACCCTTTTTTGTGGTTATAATTACCACGCCATTAGCGGCGCGGCTACCATAAATGGCAGTCGCCGATGCGTCTTTTAATACGTCAATAGATTCAATGTCGTTCGGGTTAAGTTGCGCAAGCGGGCTTACTGTCGTTTCTTCCTGCCCACCACCCGGGCGCGTTAGCTGAACACCCGACTGAGAATTACCCTGGATGGCCACCCCGTCAATAACATACAATGGTTCGCTACCCGTAAATGAAGAGATACCACGGATGTGTACAGAAGTTGCACTACCCGGCCCACCTGAGTTTTGGGTAACGGTAACACCTGCAGCTTTACCCTGCATCATCTGGTCAACGGACGGCTGAGGGAGGTCCTGGATGTCCTTGGCGGTAACCGAAGATATAGCGCCATTTACATCACCTCTCTTTTGTGTGCCATAACCAATTACCACCACGTCTGTTAAAGCTGTTGATGATAACTGCAATGCCACATTAATAACCGTTTTGGCACCAATGGTAACGTTTTGCGATTCCATGCCAATAAATGAAAACGTGAGGATTTTTCCGCCCGGGGGCACCTGAATGCTATACTTGCCATTTACATCAGTTGCCACTTTTGATGGCGTTCCTTTTACAGTAACCGTTGCGCCCGGAAGTGTGACGCCTTTGTCATCGGTTACTGTACCTTTGATCACTGTTCCCTGGTTTTGCGCCATCACACCGGCACTTATTACCATGGAAAGAAACAGCAATGCTATTCGTAGAATTTTTCCCATAATGATTTGTTAGTTGAAATTGGTTTATAATGTGTATTAATTGATGCACTATCCGGGCCCGTTTTTTTGTTATACATTAAAGCCCACCAGCAACTTGATTTGATCAATCAAATTGCAGCCGGAGTAATTTTGAAGCAATGAGCTGCGCTTCAAAAACTATCACTAAAATTTATAAACTTATTACTTAGGCTTTGTTTTTAAACAATCGGCATCGCGCCGCATGTTCAATTTTCATTATTGTGAGGGTAAAATTATATGCTAATAAAAGCCCGGTTGTGGATAAATGGGGGTACAAATGTCAACCTTGTTTAAAACAATGATTATCAATTAATTAATTACAATAAACCCCAAATAAAAGATCAAAAACAGGTGGAATATTGACAAATGTGCACCCATCGCGAGCCTAATACACTTTTTAAAGTGGTATTATAGTACCATAGACTGCAGGCTATAACCCCTGACAGTTTGATGAGTTGCAGGAAGTTTAATCGTAGCGGCTTTTCAAAAGAATAAATTAAACGAGATGGAGCGTTCCACACCATCGCATTACCGGCATGGTTAATAAACCGTAGGGGCGACCCTTGTGGTCGCCCTGCTTTGGATGCCCCTCTGTGGGAGCCGATTAATTAGCATATAGAATTATAAATGATGATCAAAAACAATCGATTATTAAGGCGCTAAAGCGATAACACGGCAGTAATGATACGGTCGCGAAAAGGTTGTATAAAGAGATTGCGTTGCCGGACGATGGCCACATGGAATTATCCGGACAAGGGCGACCACAAAATTGGGGGGAATCCATTCGGAGATGGGCGACCACAAAATGGAGGTATCTATTCGGAGATGGGCGACCACAAGGGTCGCCCCTACGATTATTGGAAAATCTCTGTTTCCTGTATGCTTTCCAGGTATTTTGACGGGATGGTATTATATTCTGCTTTAAACGACTTTACGAAGTACTTCTGGCTCTTGAAGCCAACTTTATGGCAAATTTGTGAAATGGTTAAGTGCCCGGTCTCCAGCAGTTGGACGGCTCTTTTAAGGCGCATGGAGCGTACCAGTTCGTTTGGCGTTTTACCCGTCATTGCCAATATTTTTTTATAAAGCGTATAACGACTTACAAATACATCACTGCTCAATTCCTCGACAGAAAAATTAGGGTTCGATATGTTATTGTCAATTAAAAGCAGTACCTTTTTAATAAACAGCTCGTCAGGAGAGTCGACCTGCAATTCTGTCGGCGAAACGTCAACTTGCTTGGTATAAGTTTTTCGCATATATTCCTGCTGGCTCAGTATATTCCTGATCTTTGATTGCAGGATCTCGAAATTAAATGGTTTGGTCAAATAATCGGTCGCCCCTGTCTCCAGGCCTTTTATCTGCTGGTCCTCTCCTATCAGGGCAGTTAGCAGGATAACCGGGATATGCGATGTACGCATATCATTCTTTAGTTTTACGCAAAGGTCAATCCCATTCATTTCGGGCATACTGATATCGCTCACGATAAGGTTGGGGTGTTGAGCCAACGCTTTTTGCCAGCCTTTTTTTCCATTTTCGGCTTCGATGATATTAAACGACGCTTTTAAGTTGTCCTTGATATAAAACCTGAAATCTTCATTGTCTTCAACCAGTAAAATGGTTGGCTTTTTTAAGTCGCGATTTTCCTTGTGGCAACCATTAAGTTTGTTGGGAACATCAACCGGCACAAAATCAAGTGAATTATCCAGCAACAATTCAGTATCGGTAAACAGGTTATTATTCAATTGCTGTACCGGAAGTAAAACGGTAAAGCAACTGCCTTCGTTAAATTCACTTTCAACAGCTATTTCGCCCCCGTGCAGCTTTACAAACTCCCTGGTAATAGATAGGCCGATCCCGCTGCCAGAGTTGAGCATTGACCCCGGAATATCGTTCTGGAAAAACGGCTCGAATATTCTGTCCCGCTTATCTGCGGCAATTCCAATACCGGTATCAACAATCCTTATCTCTAACACCTTATTGTTATCGCCCTCATTATCTATCAAATTAAGCAATACGCTTACCTGTCCGCCTTCGGGGGTAAACTTATAGGCATTTGAAAGCAGGTTAAATATGATCCTTTCAATTTTATCATAATCAAAGCTGGTATAAAACGACGCAGTCTCGGTATCAAAAATGAATTTAATATTTTTCTGATCAGCAATATCTGTAAAAGCATACGACAGCTCTTTAATGAACTTCACAATGTCGCCATTTTTTTCATGGAGCTTTAATTCCTGGTATTCCATTTTTCTGAAATCAAGTAATTGATTTACCAGGTTTAATAATCGTTTTGCATTCCGGTTAACCAGCATCAGTTGACGCTGTATATCGGGTTCCGATATCTGCTTTAATATTTTATCTACCGGCGCCATTATTAATGACAAGGGGGTACGGAACTCGTGGCTTACGTTGGTGAAGAACTTGATTTTCATCAGGTCAAGCTCATGCATCCGATGCGCTTCTTCGCGTTCTTTTTCTATTGAGAACTGTGCCCTTAGTTTTTGTATTGCCCTTTGCCTGAAATAAAGAAGCGCACCTATTATTGCCATGGCATACAAAATATATGCCCACGTAGTTTTCCAAAAAGGCGGAAGGATACTGATATTAACAGACTGGACACTGCTATTATTCCAGTTATCATCACTTGTTGCCCGAACTTTAAAAACATAATCTGTGGCATCAAGGTTTGTGTAGGTGGCTTTCCTGATCCTGTTATCGGCATTGATCCACCCTTTGTCAAAACCTTCCATCATATACTGATACTTAACTTTTCCGGGATTGAAATAATTAAGCGCGGCAAATTCTATGGAGAATACATTATCGTTGTATTTTAAATTTAGCGATTTCAGACCAGTGATCGACGATGGTAAAATCACCTTTCCATTTACTTTTTCACCAACATTAACACTTTCATTAAATACCTGAAAATCTGTAAACACAAGTTTTGGAACATTTTGGTTGATATGCAGGTTTGACGGCTTAAAAATATTAAAACCATTCCCTCCTCCAAAAAGCAATTCTCCTTCGCGTGTTTTAAAGGAAGAATTTTCGGTAAACTCACGCCCCTGCAAGCCTTCCGTTTCATCGTAATTGGTAAAATGAAATTTAAGGGCCGCTCCACTCCGGTCTACATTGATATCTGAGATGCCGTTCAGCGTACTTACCCAAACATTATTTCTATCATACTCCTGCAGATCGATCACCGTATTATCCGGCAGGCCATCCTGCCGGGTTATGTTGGTAAATCGGCCGGTTTTATAATCAAAAACACTCAAGCCTTCACGTGTACTTATCCATATCAAACCATAACTGTCTTCCATTACGTTATTGGTGCTGTTATTGATCAGGCTGTTGGGATTTTTGTCGTCGTGTATGTAATGGATAAATTTGTGTGTACGCTTAAGCAAAACATCAACGCCGTACGAAGTTATTACCCAAAGGTTTTTATGCCTGTCGAGCAAAATCTTGCTGATATAGTTCGAATGGATTGCGTTTTCTTCCGATTTATATACATAATGCGAAAATGTTTGTGTTATGTTATCGAAAACATTCAACCCTGCTGACAGTGTACCCACCAGTAAATGGTGCTCATCATCCTCGGCAATTGAGCAAACACGATCGTCAGAAATACTTCCCGGTATTTTGTCGTCATGTTTAAAATGGGTAAAATTTCGTCCATCAAAACAATCCAGCCCCCCGAAATAGGTGCCTATCCATAGTTTCTGATCGTGACTGATGTACAAATAAACCACCACATTATTACCCAGGCTATTATTGTCAGCTGCATTATGCAGGTAAGTTTTAAAAGTTCCGTTTTTCCGGTCGAAATAGATCAGGCCACCGCCGTTTGTGCCAATCCACAGGTTACCAGTTTTATCTTCAGCGAAACTATTGATGTCGCTAAAGCTCAGGCTGTGCGGGTCAGACAAGGGATCGGCAAGGTGGTGAGTGTATAACGGGAATTTGATAATACTTTCGTGATAATAGCCAACGCCCCTTTTGTACGAGCCAACCCAAATAATACCGGTATAGTCATGATAAAGCAGGGTGATACTGTTTTGGCCGATCGTTTTATCATCATCTTCCCGGTTGAGCAGGTATTGGATTTTAAAATCCTGCTTATTCAGCAGGTTTACCCCACCATGGTCTGTCGCGATCCAGATCCTGTCTTTGTCATCCTGGATAACGCTCGAAACCACATTGGTATTTAAATGGGCATTATCGGGCCCTTTATCAATATGTTTAAAAATGCCATTTTTTACATCAACAAAATACACACCTTCTGAATAGGTAGGCACATAGGCCCATATACAGTTCTCTTTATCAATGAATATTTTATAGGATGCATTCTGCTCGGCCGATAATTTATTAAATACCTGCGAGCGGTATGTAATTTGCAGGCTTTGGGGGTCCATGCTCTCCAATTGGCCATTACGATAGGTCAGCCACAAATTCCCCTGTGAATCCTGTCCAAGGTCAGATACTGTATTTGAACCTATCGTTTTTTTATCTGCTGCAGCATGCATCAAGTGAATAGTTTTATGCCTCACAGGGTCAAATTTGAATATCCCCTGGTTTACATGCAGGAACCAAAAATTTCCGGCCCTATCCTTTTTGATGGTGGTCATATACCTGTCAGGGATACCAATCGTCCGCAAATAACCTGTAATATTATGATCAAACTTTTCCGTGGCGGGATCATAGATATTAAAGCCATTACGGGTTTCAATCCATAGTTTATTTCCAGGTCCTTCACTTATACTTACAATATAGTCACCATCGAGCGAGGTGGTATCGTTAACCGAATGCTTAAATATCTTAAATTTGTACCCATCATAGCGGTTTAACCCCGAAATGGTACCAAACCACATAAAACCCCTGTTATCCTTAAATATGCAGGTAACATCGTTATGTGATAAACCGTTGTTAATATCAAGATGCGAAAATTGAAACTGGTTGTTTTGAGCGCTCAGGAAAGTAACCTGCAGCAACATCAAAAAAAACAGCGTTAAAATTTTACACTTCATAAATGTATTTTTTCTATCAGATGCCCGCTTATTTAGGTGAATAAAACTTAGGTTTGCTAAGCGTAATTTTATTACCGGGATTCAAATTAACCTAATAAAAATGATTAAAACAGGTGTTTCATTACAATTAGCATTTTGACAATAATACCCCTGCATTAATGTTGATTAGCACAGAGATTTGCTATTTAAAAAATATATTTTAAAGAAAAACAATGTATAATTGACTATTATCAAAAATAACAGCATTTAAGAAGTGTGATGTAATATTATTTTTACATTT
>NZ_CAIWNH010000096.1 GCF_903913935.1 uncultured Mucilaginibacter sp. | reverse complement strand
CTGGCTAAATCGCATCCAGAGTTCTCTTTAATATTATCCGATATCAATATGCCAGGCATGACGGGTATTGAAATGCTCTCCAGGATCAGGCATACCTATGAAGACCCGCCACCGGTAGTGATAATGATCTCGGCATACGGTGATGAAGAAAACCGGGCCCACGCTGCACATCACGGGGCTAATGATTTTTTAACCAAACCGGTTGATTTTATCGGGTTGAAGGAAAAGCTTTTGCATCGTAATCTTACTACTACCATCTTCAGATAGGGCTGTCAAATTCGATCAAATACAATGATAAGACTCTTAACAATGGCTTTTCATACTGGTCGTAAATAATATTCCCTGTGGGTTTCCGCTACTTATTAATATTATAACACTTACCTTTATTCGAATTTTCCGCAACTCCCTTTGCTGTAGTAAGTAAAAGCCGTTAGTGGACGGCTTTTAAATCTATTGGTTACAATGCCAAATAACGAACAGCTCTTTCAACAAATATTTAAAATATCCGCAGCATGCCTCCTTCTGAAAGTAAGTGGCTCTGCTTTTACGATCATCGACGCCAGTGATCAATACCTGGCATTAACTTCTACTTCAAGAGCGCAACTCATTGGCAAGGATGTTTTTGAGATATTCCCCGATAAAGAGGATCACCCTGACGGTGCAATCTCGACCCGGAATGCTATCGTAGAGGTAGTTCGTACGGGAAAGCAGTTTGTGATCTCAGATTACTTGTATCACATCCAAGTACCCGAAACTGGCCAGCTGGAACCTTTTTGGTGGACCAGCACATTTGATCCTCTCTATAACGAAAATGGGAAGGTCGATTATGTATTAGGAACAGCAGTTGATAATACTCTTCAGCATATATCAAACTATCATTTGAACGAAGCGGAACAAATACTTCGCCTGGCAATTGAAGCGGCAGATATAGGCACCTGGAGCATAAATGCCGATACAAAAGGAATAGTTTCTTCTGACCGCTCGAAAGAACTCTATGGATTACAAAAAAATGAGCACATAACGATAGACGAAGTAATTTCCGCTATAGATAGCGAGTACCGGGAAAAGGTATTTGACCTGTTAAATCAGTCTTTGCAATCCGATGGATCCCAAAGTTTTGTTATCGATTACCCGGTAAAGGGTATTAAAGACGGCAAAAGGCGTTGGCTACGGTCAAACGCTAAAATGTTTTTTAACATCTCTGGAAATGAACGAGTGTTGTGTGGTACCCTTCTTGATATCACAGATATCAAGCTTGCTGAACAAAACAAAAATGACTTTATTGGCATGGTGAGCCATGAACTTAAGACCCCGCTAACTACAATAACAGCCGTGATGCAGCTAGCGAGGCATAAATTGAAAGAAAGCGATAAAAAACCATTGTTGGATGCTATCGAAAGGGGTAATGTGCAGGTTAAAAGAATGGCCGCGATGATCAAGGGATTCCTTGATATCTCAAGACTGGAGTCGGGCCAAATGATCTTGGAAAGCAGTTTTTTTGATATTGGTAAACTTTTGCATGAGGTGGTTGAGGAGTTAAGGCTAATTGAGCTTGCACATCCCATTACACTAGTTGGGATTAGTGCTACACAGGTCTATGCTGACCGCGTTAAAATCAGTTCTGTAATTTCAAATCTGATCAACAATGCTACGAAATATTCGCCAAACGGAAAACCAATAGTTGTTACCTGCGAAAAAACTGAAGAGGCAGTGAGTGTCAGCGTCCGTGATGAGGGGATCGGGATAAGTCAGCAGGACCTAAACCAAATCTTTGACAGATATTACCGTGCCGGAGGTGCTCATACACGAAATATTTCAGGGTTTGGTATCGGATTGTACCTTAGCTCTGAAATAATCAAAAAGCATCAAGGCAAAATATGGGTGGACACCGCACAAGATGTGGGTAGCACATTTTATTTTACGCTGCCTTTGCAATAGCCTTCAGTTCCGCAAAACACGATCTTGCATCCGTTAACGGCATCATTATGTATCCAGCGGTTCCGAAAAGAGATCAGGGATGGCCTTTATGATTTTGTCTTTGCCCTTTCCGGCGCAGAAGCGCTTGAGCTGCTGGCTAAATCGCATCCAGAGTTCTCTTTAATATTATCCGATATCAATATGCCAGG
>NZ_CAIWNH010000095.1 GCF_903913935.1 uncultured Mucilaginibacter sp. | reverse complement strand
CATCTTCCTGGTTTCCATATCCCTGCTTTACCGTTACGGCCCTGCCAATAAAGTGAAATGGAAATTCCTGAGCACCGGCTCCATACTGGCAACAGCGCTTGCTGTTATTACCTCTATGGGCTTCAACTATTATATCAATAACTTTTCAAGCTATAATAAATTCTATGGTTCCCTGGGCACCCTCATCATCCTGATGTTGTGGCTATATTTAAACTCCCTTATCCTACTCATCGGCTTTGAGCTAAATGCCAGTATTGATTTCTCCAAACGGAATATTAAAGTGGTGAAACCGATGTTTAACTCGTTCAGGCTCAAGTTGTGAATGGAAAAGTACGAAAGACCGAAAGTCAGGAAAGACATAAATCAGGTACCCCGCCCTTCTTCAAATTTTATTTAAAAGTTCAAGGGTTGTCCCGTCCCCTATCCCTCCAAAAAACTTCATTAGCACCGCCTCAAAAACGGGGTGAGTATCGGGCAATGCAGCAAACAAAATCATGCTTGATCTTAGCTTCAAATCATCCGGCTTGCCAAATATTGCGTTAGCATTACTGACAGGCAGGTTTAGCAATTCTTTACTAATTGCTATCAATCTTCCACCCAAAACAGGGTGGTTTAAATAGGCGATAGCTTCCTCCTTGTCTTTGATAGCATAAAACCCCGAGGTTTGGCTAAAGCCCAGGCCCTTTATCTGCGGAAAGATATACCACATCCAATGGCTTCGTTTGCGGCCGTTTTTTATTTCGGACAGTGCTGTTGCGTAATCATTTCGCTGGGCGTCCAAAAATCTGGTTAAAGTGTTATCCCCTTTCATTTTATAAATTTATAAATGATAAAACATATCAATCTATAAATTAAGAAATGCAGGCCTGTATTTCAGGGGCAAAAAAATCTAAATTTCTTTTGAAATAAATTCCCTTACAATTACATTTACTTCAAGTTTAACCCATATCCTTATCTCATGAAAACATTAAAGATTTTCGTATTAGCGGTTTTCCTTCTGCCTTTTATGGCAAAAGCGCAAACGCTTCAGGTTCACAAACACCATCCGGGAGATTCTATTGTACGGGGTGTTAGTTATAAAGCGTTCCAGGCATCGGTTACCGTATTTTTGGACAGCACAAAAGAGCCCCTGCTGGATTCATCATGGAACCTATGGAAAGCTGAAAAATGGGCCGAGCTGGATCATTTTTTTACCGTTGACAGTCTGAATGGCGGCTGGCCCCCCAACTCCGGCGCTATATCTTTAAGGATCGTTAAACTCGATTCAGGGGTATTGATCGATCGTTACGGTGGCTACTATGTTGTCGACAGCAATAAGCACGATAGTGTATTTCACGACAGGGGGAAATTTGTTTGTTTTAAAGGTGTCCCTTTCCCTAAACGTGCTTTACCGCAGAGTGCGCTTAAATCGCCCTATCGCCTTTACCGGGTCATAAAAACTATTGCCGATATAAAAAGGGGGGGAATAATACCATGGTTCAATGAACCGGGCTTAGGCGTACAATTTGAAATGCCGGTAAATATTGATACCCTGAAACTAGGCGGGTATATTGTGGAAGTAAGCAGCAAACCACCGAATTGATCCCCCCTGAAGGTTAATACAAAAAGGTATTCAAAAAAAACACTTCATACTAATTGTATGATACCTGCGTAGTCGGGGCAATTTGTATTGGCATTTGTGTCCCGCATCACCATTTATTGTAAGCCAAATCATTTTATAGGGGCGTCAGCGGCGGTATTTTTATTAATTAATATTCTACGAATATTTAATTGATCTAAAATTTACCGCCGTGAAAAAGTCATATCGTTTTTTTCTGATTATCACGCTTGTTTTTATGGTGATAACAGCAAATGCACAACTTGCAGACAGCGTGAAAAGGGACAGCACACCAAACGCCGTTAAAATTAAATACACCCTAAACAAACCAGGCACTTACCTTCCGCCGGTAATCCTGGTGAGCTATGGCGTGCTGTCATTTGTAGTAACCCCTATACGGCATGTCGATTACTATTTTAAGGAACGTATAGCGCGAAGTGACCCTAATTATAGCTCAAAAATTGATGATTATCTTCAAATTGCTCCCGGTGTTTTGGTATATGGTTTAAACCTGGTGGGTATTGAAGGTAAAAACAAGTTTGTTGACCGCACCGCGCTGCTTGCGTTATCAGCAGCGATATTGACTATAACCGACGGCACCAAATATCTGGCCCACCGCAAGCGCCCTTATGGCACCGACCCGCTGTCATTTCCTTCGGGCCACACCGGGGCCGCTTTCGTAGCTGCAGAGTTCCTGGCGCAGGAATATGCTGAAAAATCGCCATTATATGGTGTGCTGGGATACACCCTTGCAAGTACAACCGGCGTTTTGAGATTATATGGTAAAGCCCATTGGTTTAGCGATTGTGTTGCAGGAGCAGGCATCGGCATACTGTCAACCAAATTGGCGTACGTTATTTACCCTTACATCCGTGGCAAACTAACACATAAAGATAAATATGGCAGAAGTACGATGATAATGCCTACGTATCAGGATGGGGTTCCGGGCTTATCATTTGCGATGCAGTTGTAAAGCATATTTTTTTATCCTACAATTTCCCGGCCCTGCAGACGAAAAGAACTTTACAGGGTTTTAAGCCCCTTGGGTATCCCACATACTTTATTTCGCTTATGGGCATTTGGAAAGTATTGGGCATAATTGCGATATTGATCCCGGGATTATAGCTACTGAAGGAATGGGCCTATGCCGGTATATTTTTTACCATGAGCGGAGCAGTGATCTCACATATTGCAAGCAATGATGTCTCCGTACAAATAATTGCACCGGTTTTACTAGCTGTTTTTACTGAATTATCCTGGTATTTGAGGCCAGCCGACAGGAGGATTGTTGGAATTAATTAATAAGCATTATAAACAAAAAATAAACGGCATGAATCCAAAAGTTGACTGGGTTTTTACCAAAGACAGCCATTGGCAGGAAGCTTATAACAAATTAAGGCAGATTGCGCTTGATTGCGGGTTGACCGAAGAATTAAAGTGGGGCTGCCCCTGCTATACGCTTAATGAGCAGAATATTGTTTTAATACATGGCTTTAAAGAATACTGTGCTTATTTATTTTTTAAAGGCGTTTTGTTAAATGATTCCAGCGGTATCCTCATCCAGCAAACAAAGGACGTGCAGTCGGCGAGGCAGATCAGGTTCACCAATGTTGTGGAAATTGCGGAGCTGGAACCCATCCTGAAAGCCTATATTTTTGAAGCGATTGAAGTGGAAAAGGCCGGATTGAGGGTAGAACTTAAAAAAACGGCCGAATTTAACATGCCGGATGAGTTTCAAACAAAATTAAACCAAATCCCGGCCTTAAAACCAGCTTTTGAAGCGTTAACGCCGGGCAGGCAGCGGGGATACCTGCTCTATTTTTCTTCTGCCAAACAATCCAAAACACGGGAAGACAGGGTTGAAAAATATATACCGCAAATTTTGGCGGGGAAGGGGTTGGATGATTAGTAAATGGTGAACAAACCAATTCTTGATCCTTTAAATGGACAAATAAAAATTTCCGATCAATTTATCGTTTCAAAAAACATTGAGCCTAACGACCTTTTCAGGTATTATAAAACAACTGACATCGAAGTATGGAATGTCAATAATGGCTTCATACATTACACAATAAGAGATGTTAAATTACAGGGAAACTATTTTTATTTCTCATTTTGTTTTTTTGGCGAACGGCAACAAATGTTGAGTTTTGGGTTTAAGAATCAACAAGGTATGCTTTCATGGGACGACTGGAGCGAAGCTAAAGAAATACAAAACAGAGTTGAACACGATCATTGGCTTGACAACGAAATTGGGACACGCCGGGTGTTTCCATGGGGTAAAATAGAAGCCTATTTTGACCCGAAGGGTGGCGGTTCTGGTATAGTTTTAAGATATAGTTAAACCAATGGGGTTTTTCCACGCTTTTTTGTCCCATCAGAGTCCGTCAACGACCACACTGCTGAGACGAAACTCAAATCACGGGCTTATTCGCAACCCATTTTCGCAACAGGTTCTCATTTGCTGTTAAGCTACCTATCATGAAGAATTTATTGGCTTTTAACGCCTGGGATGCCGCTATTTTTTCTTTGATCACGCCTTCCTTTTTTATATAGTTGGAATGAAAGAAATAGCACCCGGCTGCGGTTTTAACAATATAGCCCGTATGAAAATCAAGCCCAATAATGAAAACAGCGTTAACAGGTTGTTTAGCCAGATAGCTATTCAATTTATTGAGATTATAAAATGAATGGATTCCTACACAGAGTTTTTTGATCATGGTTCCGGATGCAACTTCAGCAAGCCCAACCCGATCGATCGTAAAGCCGAGGTCGGTTAAAGTATTGGTTACAAAATATCCGCAGGCAATATTTCCTACTTTTGGTTGCCTCGTTTTTCCATAAAAATCCCAGGGTGTACCCAGCCAATAGTTATAAAGATCCTCATCTACGAGTTTGAACAGGTGATTACGAAGATCTTTTGTTGGATGGTTAATCAACAGGCTTCTATGGTTATTTACATTTCTTTTAAATTCGTTATAATCAACTTTGTTATTAACAGCTGACGGCGCATTTTGATTATTGCCATTAACAAATAAGGTTACCACAATTGCGGTATAAAGTAAAATTGATTGCGGGCTTTGCATAAGTGGCTTCGGATCAGGAAGTACGGTAACCAAGGTACGGAAATGTTTTAAATTTTACAACTTGGTTGCGTTTTCATCTCAATTCAGGGGCGAGTGTCGGCGTGGGACAAAAGAGGTGGAAGCACTCGTGCCCCGCTGACAGGTAGCCCGCTTCAAAGGCTTGTTTAGTTTTGCATTAAAAATTTTAAGTACGTTGATTTGCAATTTAAGCGGTGCGCTTAAATTGGTGTGTGCCCAAGTTGCAAACTTGGACAGGCGGGGATTTTGGTTCATCAAGTGTAAACCTTTTTCAGGATGTGACACTCTTCAAGTGATTGGCTGCCGGCT
>NZ_CAIWNH010000094.1 GCF_903913935.1 uncultured Mucilaginibacter sp. | reverse complement strand
GGTGATGATATAATCTTTCACCCTGTACATCTCGACATGGTCCGTCCTTTTAAAAAACAGGCCGCTGCTGATCCGGATTACTTCGGGCGTGATCACATACAAGCAGTTCCGCACAAAAATAAAACGGTACCAGGCTATTCCAATAAAAGCAATGCTAAAAAAAAGAAAAAGTGGTGAGAGCCACCACGCCAGCAAAAGGAACGTGATACCCAGCCCGATCAGCGGCAGGGTTTTAAGAAAGGCGAAGATCACCGCCGGTTTAAGGGTTATTTCATTGGTTTGCATGATATTTCAGTTGTTCTAAATAAGTGTCGAATTCTTTTGGTTTGGAGGTGCGAAAGCCTGTTCGCAGACCGGATGCCTTTTCAAAAGCGCTGAGGGAAAGTACCTCCGGATCAAATCGATATACTTCGTCATTGCACATGATCTGAATTTGCAGGTCCGTACGCAGCAGGCGGACTGCCTGGTTCTTTAAACCTGCCGCTACCCTGATGTCCGCTAATCTTCCTAATAAATCCTTACCAAAAACGAGCGTGAATTTCCGCTTCGGATAATGAGATTTTATCCATTGCAACTGCCCGTAATGCGGTAGGTTGCCCAAGGCAATAAATGATAGCGTATCCAAATCAGAGTAGCGGTGCAGGTTCACCGACAAATAGGCGATGGCCTCCATAGCTGTTGAAGTAATGATCACTTCGCGCGCAAGTTCTTTACCGGCCAGCCACAAATTCGGCGTAGTGGGCACGCGGTGAAAGCCGGTGCCGAAATGTTCGAAATGACCGCCGTAGTTAAACATCAATTCGGGGACATCGAAGAAAGCCTGTACAGCTTCCGGCACGCCGAGTGCCGTCAATTCGGGGTCCATTACCTGCTGGTCCGGTTGCGGGTTCCGAAGTGTATGTGACTGTTATCGTGCACCGGCTTTTGATCTTCCATGTCCCGGTAAGCATTGTGATATCCGGGGCTGAGGGTATTCGCCTCCTTAGGATGATGCTTTTCGCCAAATAGCGCATTCAATCCCTTATAAAGCATATACGATAAACCGCCGTCAATAAGGAGCGAGGCGATCAGTGCAAGCTTGTTTGAGCGGATGCCATTCGTGTCTGAACCAGAATATTGCAGTCTTGTGCCATCAGGTATTTTCACCTCTTTGCCCTTGCGGTAATTCTCTTTCTGGGCGGCGGTGAGGTATTCCCCATTGATCATATCGGGCGTAATGATCTTTTCCGTATCGGAAACAATGAATTCCCTTGTTTCCGCATCATATTCCACCAATACCTCTATTTTATTACCTTTTTCATCCAAGGTCACCTTCAAAAGATTTGCAATTTCACCTTTTTCCAGTTCTTTTGCCTCAAAAGGCTCCAAAAAATCCGGGATAACAGGCATCACGTAAACCGGGTGCACACGCAATTCAACTTTTCCCTTTTCATTGGTGAACAATGATAATTTGGCGTCCATGGACTCGATTTTGATATTTTCGGCTTCCAGGTTTTTTAATTTCATCATGCTTGTCCTGCGACCGGACAGCAGCGCCCTTAAGTCATTTTCATTTAAAAGCAGCTGTCCGTT
>NZ_CAIWNH010000093.1 GCF_903913935.1 uncultured Mucilaginibacter sp. | reverse complement strand
TTAAATATGCATTAATTGGGTTACTGTTACTTGCGACAGGAGCGATTTATATTTGTTTTTTTTCATTTAAATATGATACTGCTATAACTTTTGTCGCATACGGGTTCCTTTTATTGGGATGGGGCTTTATAACTTATAAAATAATCGGAGACTATTTTTTAAGAACAGCGAATGCAACCGTATTAAAAATAATATTTATAGGCCTTTTCCTGTGCAGTATTTGGGTGTTTTCTGACCTTGCCGACAAAAGGGTCGCTTACATATTACGATATTATCCTTCGAAAACAGCAGTTGCTACCGTGATTACGACCCGGAACCGGCCGGAAAAACACGCGCTTTGCCACCCTAAAATATTATACGGCTAATGGTATAGTGCAACAAGAAATTGGCGATGGTAACCATAGGTATCGGGCTGGCCAATCGTACCTAATTAAATACTCTATTGAAGACCCTGATATTTTCGTGGTTATTAAAGAAGTTAATATTGATTGAAGGGTACCCACCTTAGTTTTAAAGACTCTGCAAGTTTTTAAGTCAGCAGCGCACGGCACATGTTACATTTTGCCTGACATAAATTATATACTTAAACAAACGTCAGATTCGATCAAATGCAGCAAACACCCCATCAACCCTCAATAAAATCCCTATAATCTACCTCCAAATCACCCCTCAAAATAATTATAAAAAATAATGCGCTCACTATTTGGCATTTAATTTATAATCCCTATCTTTGCCGTCCCTTAACGGGGGATAATATGCTTTGAACGTGGCCCTACTGCTTCGATGAGCACAAAAAAATAAATAAAATGTCAGGAATAATTGGTAAAAAAGTAGGAATGACCAGCATTTTCGACGAGACAGGGAAAAACATCCCCTGTACTGTGATCGAAGCTGGCCCTTGCGTGGTAACCCAGATCAGGTCTGTTGAAACAGATGGATATGCAGCTGTACAGCTTGCATATGGTGAGGCAAAAGACAAGCACACTACTTCTCCCTTAAAAGGCCATTTCGCCAAAGCCGGTACAACGCCAAAACGTCGTCTGGTTGAATTCAAAACTTTCGAAGATCAAAAAAGCTTAGGTGACACTGTTACCGTTGGGATTTTTGAGATCGGCGATTTTGTTGATGTGGTGGGTACTTCAAAAGGTAAAGGTTTCCAGGGTGTTGTAAAACGTCATGGTTTTAGTGGTGTGGGTATGCAAACTCACGGACAACACAATCGTTTACGTGCTCCGGGTTCAATGGGTGCATCTTCATGGCCTTCCCGCGTATTTAAAGGTATGCGTATGGCCGGCCAAATGGGTAACGAACGTGTTAAGGTTCAAAACTTACAGGTAGTTAAGGTATTTGCTGAGCAAAACCTATTGGTAGTTAAAGGTTCCATCCCGGGAGCTAAGGGTTCATTCGTAATAGTGGATAAATAAGATGGAAGTTAACGTAGTAAATGTATCAGGTAAAGAAACAGGTGCCAAGGTGCAACTTTCTGAGTCCGTATTCGGAATCGAACCAAACGATCACGCTATCTATTTAGATGTAAAGCAATTCCTCGCTAACCAGCGCCAGGGAACGCATAAATCAAAACAGCGTAACGAAATTGCAGGTTCAACCCGTAAATTATATAAACAAAAAGGTACAGGCGGTGCCCGTGCCGGTAGCGTAAAGTCACCGTTGTTTAATGGTGGTGGCCGTGTATTCGGTCCGCAGCCGCGTGATTACAGCTTTAAGTTAAATAAAAAACTAAAAGTACTTGCACGTAAATCAGCTTTATCATACAAAGCAAAAGATAGCAGCATAGTAGTAGTTGAAGATTTTACTTTCGATGCTGTAAAAACTAAAAGCTATGTACAGTTTACCACCGACTTAAATGCAGGTGACGTAAGAACACTTTTAGTATTAGGCACTGCAAATAACAATGTGTATTTATCAAGCAGAAACCTGAAAAAAACCAAGGTTATTTTAGCTGACCAGTTAAACACTTATGATGTGTTGAACGCAGGCAAGCTGATCTTAACTACAGGTGCTCTTAAAACTTTGGAGGAAGCATTAGCTAAGTAAATATGGAAATTTTAAAGAAACCCTTACTTACTGAAAAAGTAACCCGCTTAACCGAGAAGCTTAATCGTTATGCTTTCAAAGTTGACCACAGGGCCAACAAGATTCAGATTAAAGGAGCAATTGAAGCTATGTATGGTGTAACCGTTAAGGCGGTAAACACCATGAAATACGTTGGTAAACTTAAGACCCGCAATACTAAGGCCGGAGCTGTTTCAGGACGCGCCGCTACTTACAAAAAAGCGATCATTACGTTGAAAGACGGAGAAGTAATTGATTTTTATAGCGGCATATAAATAAAGAGATGGCAGTTAAAAGATTTAAACCGGTTACACCCGGTACACGCTTCCGGATTGATACCAGTACTGCTGATATCACAACTAATGTTCCTGAAAAAACATTGGTGGTTTCGGTAAACACAAGATCGGGCGGACGTAACAACAGCGGTAAAATGACCATGCGCTATTTAGGTGGTGGCCACAAACAAGCTTACAGGTTAATTGATTTCAAACGTAATAAATTTGATATCCCTGCAAAAGTTGCAACTATCGAGTATGATCCTAACCGGTCGGCACGTATAGCGTTACTGCACTTTGCCGATGGCGAAAAAAGATATATGATAGCTCCTGCAGGACTTACCGTAGGTATGACTGTTCTGTCAGGCGACAGCGTGGCACCCGAAGTTGGTAATACATTGCCGCTTAAGAACATCCCGCTTGGTTCTATTATCCATAATATTGAACTTAACCCCGGCCAGGGTGGTACTATAGCGCGCAGCGCAGGTACTTATGCCCAGCTTTCGGCACGTGATGGTAAATATGCCATCATCAAATTGCCTTCAGGCGAAACCCGTATGATATTGTCAACTTGTTTGGCAACTATCGGTACGGTTTCAAATGGTGAGAAAGCTAATGCCGTGTTAGGTAAAGCCGGCCGTAAACGCTGGTTAGGCCGCAGGCCAAGAGTTCGTGGTGTAGCCATGAACCCGGTAGATCACCCTATGGGTGGTGGCGAGGGAAGGGCCTCAGGTGGTCATCCACGTTCACGCAAAGGTTTATTAGCCAAAGGCTTTAAAACTCGTGACAAAAAGAAATCATCGGATCGTTATATCATTGAAAGAAGGAAAAAATAATGGCTCGTTCAATTAAAAAAGGACCTTACATCGACCATAACTTAGACAGAAAAGTTACGGTACTGAATGATTCAAATAAGAAGTCGGTTGTAAAAACATGGTCTCGTCGTTCCATGATCTCTCCGGATTTCGTTGGTCATACATTCGCGGTACACAACGGTAATAAATTTATCCCTGTGTACGTAACAGAAAACATGGTTGGACACAAGCTGGGAGAGTTTGCACCAACCCGTACATTCCGCGGTCACGCTGAAAAGAAAAAATAACAGGCAATGGAAGAAGCAAGAACAAAAATTAAAAAGTCTGTATTGATCAGGCAACGCAAAGAAGAGGAAAAAGCTCAGCAAGGCGGCGCTTCAATCGCAAAATTACAGAACTGCCCAACCTCACCCCGTAAAATGCGTTTGGTGGTTGACCTGATCCGTGGTGTAAACGTTGAGAAAGCGTTATACATCCTCAAATTCACAAATAAAGAAGCTGCAATTCGTGTTGAAAAGCTTTTGTTATCAGCCATCAAAAACTGGGAAGCAAAAAACGAAGACAAACGTGTTGAAGATAGCAATCTGTTTGTAAAAGAGGTTTCAGTAGGCGGCGGCCGCCAGTTAAAAAGGCTGCGTCCCGCTCCGCAGGGAAGGGGATACCGTATCCGCAAACGCTCAAACCATGTACACCTGGTTGTAGATAGTAAAAACGTTAACAATTAATTTGAAATGGGACAGAAAGCACATCCAATAGGTAACAGGTTAGGAATCATCAAAGGTTGGGATTCTAATTGGTTCGGTGGAAATCACTATGCCGACAAATTAGTTGAAGACGAAAAGATCCGCAAATATTTATCAGCCCGTATTAATAAAGGCGGTGTATCAAAAATAGTTATTG
>NZ_CAIWNH010000092.1 GCF_903913935.1 uncultured Mucilaginibacter sp. | reverse complement strand
TAATTTCAAAAGTTGGCATTTCATCGGTTAGTACCGATGGCGCTTTAAGGAACCTGGATGCAGAGGTGCCCGATTTCGACTTTAAAAAAGTTGAAAAGGCTGCCAAAACACTCTGGGAGTATGAATTGAGCAAAATTGAAGTGGAAGGCGGCGGCCCCAGCGCATCTGACCAGCGCGAAAGCCAGAGCACGAACCCAACTACCGGCTACAACACACAAACTGGTTATTACCATTCCCCTAAACAAAAAAAAGAACAGGTTGTTGACTACGCAAAGAAAAAGCAAACCATTTTTTACACGGCATTATACCATGCCATGCTGGCTCCAAATATTTACAGCGATGTAGACGGCCAATACCGAGGAATAGATCAAAAAGTGCATACTGCCAATGGTTTTAATTATTATACGGTTTTCTCTTTGTGGGACACCTACCGTGCAGAGGACCCATTGCTAAACCTGATAGACCGCAAAAGGACGCTGGATTTTATAAAGTCATTTTTAGCGATGTATGAGCAGGGCGGATTGTTACCCATCTGGCCGCTGGCGTCAAACGAAACCTATTGTATGGTGGGCAATCATTCTATCCCGGTTATTGTTGATGCTTATGCAAAAGGTATCCGCGATTTTGATGCAGGGGAGGCCTTTACTGCGATGAAGGCAGCGGTAAACCGCAACCAATTTGGCTTGGACTCGTACAGAAAAAATGGCGTGGTCTTGGCCGATGATGAGCCTGAATCGGTATCCAAAACATTGGAATATGCTATTGACGACTGGTGCATTGCCCAAATGGCCAAAATGCTGAATAAGCCTGATGATTACAAGGAGTTTATCCAGCGTGCCCAATACTGGAAAAATAATTACAACAATCAGAACGGGTTTATGCAGGCCCGCACGAACGGGGGCTGGTACTCGCCTTTTGAACCAACAGAGATCAATAATAATTATACCGAAGGAAATTCATGGCAATATTCATTTTTAGCACCGCAGGATGTAGAAACACTGGCCAACAGATTGGGCGGGAAAGTGGCTTTTGAAGCCAAACTGGATGAATTGTTTACTACCGATTCAAAACTTACTGGCAGGCAGCAGGATGATGTTTCGGGGCTGATCGGGCAATATGCCCATGGAAATGAACCAAGTCACCACATGGCTTACCTGTACAATTTCACCAACTCGCCCGAAAAGACTCAATATTATATAAATAAGATCTTAAAAGAAGAATATAGTGACAACCCCGATGGCCTTTCGGGTAATGAGGATTGCGGGCAAATGTCGGCCTGGTATGTCATCAGCTCATTAGGCATTTATAATATAGCCCCGGGCCAGCAGCAGTTTCAGATAGGTATGCCGCAGTTTGATAAAGCAGTCATCAACCTGGAGAATGGCAAAAAATTCACCATTCTTAATTCAGGCGCAAACATCAGCAGCAATAATATTTACTTGCAGGGGATGAACCTGAACAAAAAATCGTACAATAAAATATACCTTGATTATGCCGATATAGCCAACGGCGGCACTTTTGAGGTATTTACCGGCCGGTTACCCAATAAGTTATTTGTGCAGGACCTTGAAAAACCAACCTCAAGGATAAACGATAATCTTATTATACCCAACCCGTACATTATTGCTCCCGCTAAAGCTTTTAAAGAACCTTTTGATGTTCAAATAAAATGTGCCGATACTGCGGCGAAGATCTATTATACATTGGATGGAACTGTACCATCGGCAAGTTCAATACTATATTCTTCACCGATCCATATTTCAAGCAATACCACCGTAAAAGCCATCGCCATTGAAAATGGGAAAAGCAGTTTTGCAGATGAAGGCACATTTTTTAAGATCAGGAGCGATATAAAGTTAACACTGGTAAACAAATACCTGGTAAACTATGCTGACGAAGGGGATAATGCGCTGATCAACGGCATACGGGGGAAAGCCAACTGGCGCCTGGGCAACTGGCAGGGCTACCAGGGGAACGACCTGGCTGCCATTGTAGATATGGGGCAAGTGAAACCAATTAAACAGGTTAGTTTGGGTACCTTACAGGACACCCGCTCCTGGATCGTATTCCCGCCCACGGTTGAATATTGGATTTCAGATGACGGGGTAAATTATAAACTGGCAACAACTGTGAATACCAAAATTGATGTAAAAGACCTTAATGTGCAAACCCAGGAATTTACGGCGCCGTTAAACGTAAATGCCCGTTATATTAAACTGGTAGGCAAACAATACGGCCCTTTGCCAGCTTGGCATGAAAGTAAGGGGCAACCATCGTATATTTTTGCAGATGAAATTACAGTTGAATAATGTGAGACGTTGGAAGGTTGAAAAGTTGTAATGTTGG
>NZ_CAIWNH010000091.1 GCF_903913935.1 uncultured Mucilaginibacter sp. | reverse complement strand
GTACAATGATATTAAAAGCGCCAAAGTATTGATCACGAAAGCGAGCAATGGAAAATTTTATGGGAAAGTGATATGGTTAAAGGAGCCTTTAGAGAACGGTAAACCAAAGGTGGATCGTTTAAATGCAGATCCAAATCTCCGCAGCAGGCCACGGCTTGGCTTACAGGTTTTATCCGATTTTGTAAAAGACGGCGATATTAAATATACCGACGGTACCATTTACGACCCGCTTAATGGGAAGACCTACTCCTGCAACATCACTTATAAAGGTAAAACGCTCGCCATCCGTGGGTACATCGGGATTTCACTTTTCGGCCGCACCACCACCTGGTCGCGGGTTGAATAAATCAGTATAAAACATAACAAGCATAGTATAATGAATGCTCAACGAGTAATAAAAAAAGTAGCAGTATTAGGGTCGGGCGTGATGGGTAGCCGTATCGCCTGCCACTTTGCAAATATTGGCGTCCAGGTACTTTTATTGGACATTGTGCCAAAAGATGCACCTGCCGGAGATAAAAAAGCCCGCAATAAAATTGTAAATGATGCCTTGGAGTTCGCCTTAAAATCAAACCCCTCGCCTATCTATCTCAAATCATTTGCCAAAAGGATAAGCACCGGCAATTTTGAGGATGATATGCCCAAAATTGCTGAATGCGATTGGACAATTGAAGTGGTAGTTGAACGCCTGGATATCAAACAGGTTGTATTTGAATCAGTAGAAAAATTCAGAAAACCAGGCACGCTGATCACATCAAACACCTCGGGCATCCCTATCCATTTAATGGCAGAGGGCCGCAGCGAAGATTTCAGGAAAAACTTTTGCGGGAGCCACTTTTTTAACCCGCCTCGCTATTTAAAGCTGCTTGAAATCATTCCCACAAAGGATACTTCCCCCGATGTGGTGAGCTTTTTATTGGAGTTTGGCGAGAAATTCCTGGGCAAAACAACTGTATTAGCTAAAGATACGCCTGCATTTATTGGTAACCGTATCGGCGTCTTCAGTATCATGAGCCTGCTGCATTACGTACAAAAAACCGGGTTGACTGTTGAAGAAGTGGATAAACTGACAGGCCCCGTTATCGGTCACCCAAAATCAGCTACTTTCCGCACCAATGATGTTGTCGGCTTGGATACGATGGTGCATGTTGCCAACGGTTTATTTAAAAATGCGCCGGATGATGAAGCAAATGAACTGTTTGAGATTCCTGATTTTGTAAACAGGATGCTTACCAATAACTGGCTGGGAAGCAAAACCGGGCAGGGTTTTTATAAGAAAGAAAAAGTGGACGGCGTAAACCAGTTTTATGCGCTCGACCTGAAATCACTGGATTACAAGCCATCCCAAAAAGTAAAATTTGCTGCTTTGGAGACGACCAAAACAGTTGAAAAATTAGAAGATCGCCTCAAAATATTGTTCGCATCAAAAGATAAAGCAGGCGATTTTTACCGTGCTACTTCTTTCCAGCTTTTTGCCTATTCGAGCAAGCGCATACCCGAAATTGCGGATGAACTTTACAAAATAGATGCCGCCATGAATGCCGGTTTCGGCTGGGAAATGGGTCCCTTTGAAAAATGGGACGCATTGGGTGTAGAAGACACTGTAAAGCAGATGGAAGCAAGTGACAATAAACCTGCAAAATGGGTTTATGAGATGCTTGAATCGGGAGCGAAAAGCTTTTATACGATTGAGAATGGCAAGCGGATGTACTATGATATTCCTTCAAAAGCTTATAAAGTAATCCCGGGTACGGAAGATTTTATCTTACTAAAAAATATCACTGCTACAAATACCGTGTGGAAAAACAGCGGCAGTACCATTACCGATATCGGCGATGGCATCCTGAACCTGGCTTTCCACACCAAAATGAATACGATAGGCGGCGAAGTGATCGAAGGCATCAACAAAGCCATTATACTTGCTGAAGCAGGCTACAAAGGCCTGGTGATCTCCAACGAGGGCGCCAATTTTAGTGCGGGCGCCAATGTAGGGATGATATTTATGATGGCGGTGGAGCAGGAGTTTGATGAACTGAACGCGGTTATCAAAGCATTCCAGCATACGATGATGCGCATCCGCTATTCATCCATCCCGGTAGTAGTCGCGCCACACCAAATGGCCCTTGGCGGAGGCTGCGAAATGTGCCTTCATGCTGATAAGGTTGTCGCCCATGCTGAATTGTATATGGGTTTGGTTGAATTCGGTGTAGGATTGATCCCCGGTGGCGGTGGAACAAAAGAATTTGCCCTTCGCCTGTCAGACGAATTGCAGGACGGGGATATTGAAGTAAATAATTTCAGGGAGCGGTTTTTAACCATCGGGCAGGCCAAAGTATCTACTTCGGCTTACGAGGCTTTTGAATTTGGCTACCTTAAAAAAGGGCGGGATGTAGTGGTGGTTTCGCAAAACCGGCTGCTTGCCGAAGCTAAACGCCATTGCCTGCAAATGGCCGAAGACGGTTATACACAGCCGGTTCAGCGAACTGACATTAAAGTGTTGGGTAAACAGGCCCTGGGCCTCGCTTATGTTGGCGCAAATACGATGTACAGTGGCAATTACATCAGCGAACATGATGTCAAGATCTCGCAAAAACTGGGCTTTGTGCTTTCAGGCGGCGATTTGTCGCAACCCTCGCTGGTGAGCGAAACCTACCTGCTTGACCTGGAAAGAGAGGCATTTCTTTCCCTTTGTACCGAGAAGAAAACACTCGAACGCATCCAGTCCATCCTTACCGGTGGTAAAGTGCTTAGAAACTAATTTTTAACCGAATAATTTAAGATAAATGAACGCATATATAGTTGCAGCCAGCCGCAGTGCTATCGGGAAAGCCGGTCGTGGTGGTTTTAGATTTACCAGGCCTGATACGCTTGCTGCTGACGTTATCAAACACCTTTTATCCACGGTACCAAATGTGGATAAGGAGCAAATAGAGGATGTGATTGTAGGCAACGCGACACCCGAAGCTGAACAGGGCCTTAACGTGGCAAGGCTGATCTCCTTAATGGCTTTGGATACCGATAAAGTTCCAGGTATGACCGTTAACCGGTATTGTGCCTCGGGTTTGGAAACCATCGCAATAGCATCTGCCAAAATACACAGCGGCATTGCCGATTGCATTATAGCCGGCGGTGTGGAAAGCATGAGCCTGCTGCCCATGGGCGGCTGGCGGATAGTGCCTAATGCTGATGTTGCCCTGGCGCACCCTGATTATTACTGGGGCATGGGGCTTACGGCCGAAGCTGTGGCAAAAGAATATCATATCAGCAGGGAAGAACAGGATCAGTTTGCATTCAATTCGCATCAAAAAGCAATAAACGCCATAAAAAACGGCAAGTTTAAGGATGAGATTGTGCCAATGACCATCACCGAGATCTATGTAGATGAAGCGGGCAAAAAGAAAAAAAGAGAATTTAAGGTAGACACTGACGAGGGGCCGCGTGCCGATACCTCATTAGATGCCTTAGCCAAACTAAAGCCTGTTTTTAATGCCAAAGGCGTGGTAACAGCCGGCAATTCATCGCAAACAAGCGATGGTGCAGCCTTTGTGATGGTGGTTAGCGAAAAGTTTTTAAAACAGAACAACCTGAAGCCCATTGCCAGATTGGTAAATTATGCTGTCGCAGGCGTGCCACCGCGCATTATGGGTATCGGCCCGCTGGAAGCGATCCCAAAAGTATTAAAAGCTGCTGGCTTAAAACAAAAAGATATTGATTTGATTGAGCTGAACGAAGCTTTTGCTTCCCAGTCGCTTGCTGTAATAAAAGGGTTGGAACTTAACCCGGAAATCATCAATGTAAATGGCGGGGCGATCTCTTTGGGCCACCCGCTGGGTTGTTCCGGCGCGAAGCTCTCTGTCCAGCTTTTTAATGAGCTGAAACGAAGAGATAAAAAATATGGCATGGTAACCATGTGTGTTGGTACCGGCCAGGGGGCCGCCGGAATTTTTGAACTATTATAGTTAAACGAGGTATTATTCATCAAAAATGGCAACAGCAGAAAAAGCCCTAAGATTATTCGATTGCATGGCGGTGCAGGCAAAAGAACCCAGGCCCGATCTTTTAAATGCCAAAGTAAATGGCGTTTGGCAATCATATAGTACGCAACAGGTACATGATATGGTTTACCAGTTAGCCATTGCGCTGTTGAAATATGGTATTTCACAAGGGGATGGTACAGTTGAGGGCCGCGATAAAGTGGGCCTGATCAGCAACGGCAGGCCTGAATGGATCATTACCGATCTGGCCGTGCAGCAAACGGGTGCAGTTTTGGTGCCCTTATACCCCAACACCAATGCTAAAGAAATTGAACAGATCCTGGTTGAAGCGGAAGTAAAGATCATGTTTATCAGTAACCGGGAGTTGTATGAAAAGGTAAACAGCATTCGCGAAAATATCCCCTCGCTTAAAGCTATTTATACTTTCGATCAGTTGCAAGATTGCGCCAACTGGACCGAACTGCTAAAACCCGTAACAGAAGATCAAAGAAAGAATCTGCTGGACATAAGCAACAAGATCGACGAAAATGACATCACCACCATTATTTATACCTCCGGCACTACCGGCAGGCCTAAAGGGGTGATGCTTACGCATAAAAACATTGTGAGCAACGCTATGGCCTCCGGCGATGTGCTTGCGCAAATCCCGATTGATGAGCGCCGTGCATTCAGCTTTTTGCCGGTGAACCACATATTTGAAAAAATGTGCTCTTATATCTATCTTTTCTTCGGCTTTTCCATCTATTACGCTGAAAGCATGGATACCATCGGCCCTAATATTAAGGAAGTGCAGCCCTATATTTTTACCGCTGTGCCCCGGGTGCTTGAAAAAGTGTTTGAAAAGATCATTGCCGAGGGTAAAAAATTAAGCGGGATAAAAAGTAAAATATTTTTATGGTCGATTAAGATCGCCGATCACTTCGACTTGAATGGTAAGAGTGCCTGGTATAAATTCATCCATGGCATCGCCGATAAACTGGTTTACAGCAAGTGGCGCGCGGCATTGGGTGGAAACATAAAGGCTATTGTTGTTGGCAGTTCTGCCTGCCCTATCCGGCTGGAGCGGATATTTACCGCTGCCGGGATCGTTATTTTAGAAGGATACGGGCTTACCGAAACTTCTCCGGTCATCTCCGTTAACCAATATATTCCCGAAAAAAGGAAATTTGGTACGGTTGGCCCATTATTGGGCGATGTGCAGGTAAAAATTGCCGACGATGGCGAGATCCTCTGTAAGGGCTCCAATTTGATGGTTGGTTATTATAAAAACCCGGAATTAACAGCGGAAGTAATACAGGACGGATGGTTCCATACCGGTGATATTGGCGAGCTGGATAAAGATTCCTTCCTGAAAATCACTGACCGTAAAAAGGAAATCTTCAAAACTTCCGGGGGCAAATACGTGGCACCCTTGCCCATCGAAAATAAAATGAAGGAAAATTATTTTATTGAACAAATGATGGTGGTTGGGGCCGGGAAAAAGTTTGCAGCCGCGCTGATCGTACCTTCATACGCCAACCTGGTTCCCTGGTGCAAAAAAAATCATATCCCTGATCTGCCAAATGAAGAAATAGTTAAAGACAGCCGGGTAATTGCGATGTATAAGACAATTATTGATGGTTTTAACCCTGAATTTAACCATGTTGAACAGATCAAGAAATTCACCATCCTTCCGGATGAATGGACGGTTGATAGCGGCGAACTAACCCCAACAGGTAAAATGAAACGAAAGATCATCACCGAAAAATACAATAGCGCTATAGAAGAAATGTATGGGGATCAAATAGATTTAGCTTCAAACCCCGATAAATAAACGATGGAAACTATACAACTCACTGTAAATGAAAAGGTCGCTGTAATTACCCTCGACAGGGGCCGCTCCAACCCTATCAACCACCAAATGGTTAAGGAACTAACGGCCTGTATAAAAGACCTTGAAAATGACGACCAGGTTGGCGGAGTAATATTAACCGGAAAACCGGGCTTTTTCTCCTCCGGCGCCGACCTGATGGAAGTTTACGGGTACGATGCACAACAAGCAAAGTCATTCTGGACAGATTTTTTCGCCCTGCAATCCGCGCTGATCGCTTTTAAAAAGCCAATGGTCGCTGCGCTAAGCGGGCATAGCCCGGCAGGCGGATGTGTACTGGCGGTTTGCTGCGATTACCGTTTAATGGCTGAAGGAGAATACATCATCGGCTTAAATGAAATTCCGGTAGGCATCATTGTTCCCGAAAGTATCTTTAAAGTTTATGCATTCTGGATCGGCAAACAAAAAGCCTATCAATTTCTGTTAGAGGGAAAACTCATTAAAGTGAATGAAGCCCTTCAAATCGGCCTGATAGATGAAGTTTGCCACGCCGAAGACCTGCTGGCACAGGCGGAAAAGAAGGTAAAAATGTATATGCAGTTTAACGCGGTTACGTGGAGCCAGAGCAAGTTAAACCTGCGGCAGGAACTGATCAGCGATTCAAATACTGATCAAAGCACTACGCTCAGCCAGATGCTGAAACAATGGTGGGCTCCCGAAACAAGAGCCACGCTTGAAGTGATCATCCAAAACTTAAAAGCAAGAAGTTCTGCTCCAAAAAAATGATCCGAAAGGCTTAATATCGATAAACAAAACACGCAATGGAACAAAAACAGCAACCTGCCGGTGGCATGTTAAAAGAGGACGCCCTGAAGGGAAAAACCATCATCATAACAGGTGGTGGAACAGGCCTTGGCAAAGCCATGGGCACTTATTTTTTACAGCTAGGGGCCAACTTGGTGATCACCAGCCGTAAACTGGATGTATTAAAACAAACTGCCACCGAAATGGAAGCCGCCACCGGTGGAAAAGTACTGGCGGTTGCCTGTGATGTGCGGAAATATGAGGAAGTTGAAAACATGCTCAACCAATCCGTTAAAACGTTTGGAGGGGTTGACGCCCTGCTGAATAACGCTGCGGGTAACTTTATCTCCCCTACTGAGCGTTTGTCGGCAAATGCATTTTCGGCTATCATTGATATTGTGCTAAAGGGATCCGTGAATTGCTCGCTGGCCCTGGGCAAGTATTGGATCAGCGAAAAACGACCGGGTAATATCATCAATATCGTAACTACCTATGCCTTTACAGGATCAGCTTATGTAGTTCCATCAGCTTGCGCCAAAGGCGGCGTTTTAGCCATGACAAGGTCGCTGGCGGTTGAGTGGGGCCGGCATGGCATCCGCAGCAATGCGATAGCGCCAGGGCCATTTCCAACAAAAGGCGCCTGGGATAGGTTACTGCCAGGCGAAATGGCACAAAAATTCGATTTTAAAAACCGTGTTCCACTAAAACGTGTAGGCGAACACCAGGAATTGGCTAACCTGGCTGCTTTCCTTGTTTCCGATTTTTCGGGCTACATTAATGGCGAGGTGATCACAATTGATGGCGGGGAATGGCTGCAGGGAGCCGGTCAGTTTAACGCGCTTGAAATGGTACCTGATAAAATGTGGGACAGCATTGAACAGTCTACCCGGAAGGCATAAAAAAACCACCGGTTAGACGAAAATGTCTGGCCGGTGGCATAAAATTTATATTATTTATTTAGTGTGCTTT
>NZ_CAIWNH010000090.1 GCF_903913935.1 uncultured Mucilaginibacter sp. | reverse complement strand
ATGTACCAATTCGTGTAAAGCGGTAGCATAATATAACTCGGGCTTCTCAAATTCATCCTTGCCCGGCATATGAATGGTATCAGATGCCCGTTCATAGTTGGTCACCAGCCCTTCCGGCTCCAATTTCACCCCACTGCTATCCAGGATGGCCTGTGCCCTTTCTGTCGGGCTTAATTCCTGCGCTTTGGGTTTTAGTTCCTTGAGGTTGGTTAAGTCTTTCCCGTTAAACAACCAGGCATCTACCTTTACCGGTTCCTCCAGTTTGACTCTTTCCATTTTTGGCTTGCCATTCTCCTTAACAACAGGCTGGCCATTTTCAGTCGCCTGCTGAAGTTTGTTGTCGGAGTAAAACTCGATCAGTGTGCCGTGCGCGCCTTTCTTTACCGGGGTTTTGTTGTAGCCGGCCTGGTCATAGGATAGCCAGCGGGGGTCGCGGCGGTTCTGCATCAGCAGCACCAGGGCAGTTGCGCCTTTATAGGACTGCTTGGTCTTGGCATTGATCGGCATCACAAACTGCGAAGTGCCATCTTCTTTCATTGGTTTGGTAAAGATGGACCTTCCATCTTTAAGCAGGTTTACCATCCTGTCGCTGATCTGTTCGGGCAGCGGTTTATAGGTTTCGCTCATATCATTTAATGATTAAATTGTTAAGATTATTCTTGATGATAGCCAATAAAAAGGCTAAAGGATCAATGAAGTGACCCTGAAATTTGACTGCAAAATGCAGGTGCTCCCCGGTAACCCTCCCGGTTGAACCGGTAACTCCCAGGGCAGTCATGGATAAAACACTGTCACCTTGCATTACAAAAAGTTGAGATAAATGACCGTAGACGGTTTGCAATTCACCATGCCGCAAACGGACAAAAATGCCCAGTAGCGGATCAAAGCCGATGTTTTCGACCAATCCTGGCAGCACTGCATAAATGGTATCGTCCCGGGCACGCAGATCAACGCCAGCATGGAAAGCGTATCTTCCGGTCAGCGGGTGAACACGATTCCCATAAGCGGATGTCAGCTGCAAATGCTTCAGCGGCAGGCAAGCTTGCGCCTGTAAATAAACGGGCAATAAAAGCGTTATTGCGGCCAACACGCAGCGGTTCAAACATCCCATAAGTTGATTTAATTATTTTTTTATAACCGGCCTGGTAATGGCTTTAGTAGGCGGCAATACCGGTGCGGTTTTCCGGAATTTTTTAATGATGGCTTCTACATCATTATTGATGCCGACGAAGTTTTTGCGGAGTATTTCTTCTTTCTTGTCGCCAAAGTTGTAATAAACCGGCAGGTCGCGGTATCCTTTTTCCTCCTGCCAGATGGCTTCACTATCGAGGTTGATGCGGCAATTAACAGCCGAAGTCTCAAATTTACCGGTATAATTTTCCTGCGCATCCGCAGCGATAAGTCCAACCATCTCCCCGGTATTCAATGCAGCCATCTTACCGGCAGGTATTAAAGCTTCCAGTTTCTCCTGTAAGGAAGTAGAGGTTTTATTGCGGTCAATCGAAAGGCTTTCGCCGATTTGCTTGGATTTACCGAAAAGCCTTTCCAGCCAATCCAACGTTTCTTTATTGCGTACAGAACCGGCCAGTACATTGCCTACCACGGATGTTATCGTTGCTGCAGTTTCTTTACCGTATTGTTGATTGAACTGGGGCAACTCCTGTAAACCCATCAAAATCGCCACCTTATTGGAACGCGCCACCGCGATCAGGTTCTCTATTTTATGCGTGTATAAAGTGGGTATTTCGTCGATGATCAGCGCAGACGGCAAATTGCCTTTGTTATTGATCAGTTTGGTCAGACGGTTCAGGACGACTGAATAACAGGCCGAATTGATGTTCTGTGTATTTGGGTCATTAGCGATGACCAGCACACCCGGTGTAGAGGGATCGGAAATCTTTAAATTAAAATCATCACCGGAGAATACCCAAAAACTTTCCTTAGTCGCCAGCCGGCTGATGAAAATTTTGAGGGTGCCGACCTGGCCTTCTAACTGGTCAAATGCTTTCGCCAAAAAGGCGCTTTTAAATGGTGACAATAAGGAAACCAGTTCAGGTTCGGAAAAAAGCGTATTAAAAATATCCTCGTAAGAATGGTTCAAAAAGGAAAGCACATGCGGCAGGCTGGAGTATTTACCTTTTTCATATTTGCTGAAAAAGAAAACACAGGCCGCTAAAAAGTTAATCGCGGATTGGGTAAAAAACTGGTCGCTTCCGCCTGATTTGTCGCCTTTCTTCATGGCTTCCACCAGCCCTTCTGCACTTTCAGAGGCATCCGCCAGCGTTTTCAAATAATCGCTGCGCCAGGGATTTGTACGCCTGCTTTTTTCCGGGTCATTCAGGTTAATGACATGAAATCCGTGTTGCTTGCATTTTCCCTGCTGTTTGGCCAATAAATAATGATAATACGCCACCTTGCCCAGGTCAGGAAATTTATAATCGTAAACACAACAGCAGAACTCTTTGGCAATCAGTTGCCGGATAAAAGGGTTCACCACTCCATAGGACTTGCCAGAACCGGGCGTGCCGATTAAAATGGTGCCCCTGAAGGGATTAACAATATTGATATAGCCGTCCCATACCTTTTGTTTGAAATAAAACTGCATCGGGATATTGACGGAATATGGTGTCACCAGCGCCTTGACCGGCTGCATAAAGCTTTCGCCTTCCACGTTCCATTTATCCTTACCCAGGCCGGAGCGGATCATTTTGGATATATTGTCCATCGACACGCTGATCATCATCGCGCCGATTACGGAGCAAATCATATACCCAAGGTTGAACCAGGTGGTGTAAGCAAACACAATACCCGATGGCCTATTGTAATAGAGGATACTCCCAAAAAACAAAAACAGGCCGATGACCAATGGATAAAGGATGTGTTTTTTTGAATCAAGTTCGGTGTTCTTTTTTGCCAGCGTTCCGATACTGACCAGGCAAATCAACAGTAATGTCGACAACTTGCTGTAAATCAATTGCTGGTAAATAGCAATCTGGCTAAGCTTGTTCAGCGCATGGGCGAAGACGCCCCAGAACGGCGCTGCCGGGTAAAGAAAAACACAAAATTCCAATGCGATAGACACGTAGATCATACATTGCATAAAGCCATGCAGCTTATGCTGTTCGTGAGTTTCCTCCATGATGTGATTTGATTTTTAATGGTATAGAGGGAGCCCTTTGGGGTTCTTCCATAGGATATTTGTTTTTTAACGGCTGGAAGGACGGCTTCGCCGTTCGTCCATATTGATTACTAATTAAGCGGAACTATGTCTGCATTAAGTATATCCTTATAGGGGATTTCCAGCTTGATCACCCTGCCTGAAAGCTGCCTTTCGTTGAGTTCGATATGCAATACTTTATTGCCGGGAAAGGTTAGTTTCTTTAATACAATGATGTTTCGATAGGTTTTTTGAAAAAGATGCTGGTTAAACAGCTCAAAGACAGGTTTTAATTCGACCGATTGTACATTGCTGGCTTTGGTAACCTTTTTGTCATCAATCTTAAAACGGAACTCATCGATGTCATAGGTCAGGTTGGTTTTATTCTTGTAGCCCAGGTCAATAAAAATATAATCATCGGCGGTGTAAAGATGGTACAGCGAAGCCTTCATGCCAAATGCTTTCGTATGTTCTATATCCTTACGCTGGCCCTTACAAAACAGGTTGAGCGAAATGGCCCTCATCTGCGGCTGCGATAAGCCGATCCCTGAAATATCCAGCGGCCGGGTATCCATTGGCTGTATTTCGACCTTCGCATTTTCGGTCGAAGTAACCGGCCACAAGTGGTATTGTGCAATAAATTTCTCTCCGGCAATGGTGACAATGGCATCCGAATAGCAAAAGTCTTTGAAGCGTAGGCGTAGTACGTTTGGCAATGCCAAATCGCCTTCAATGTCTTTGTTAGAAATATCCACATATTGGATAGGCTCTGGCGAGATAAAATGCAGGTCGCCTTTGACCGGCAGGTGAACTTCAGGCAGCTTGTCCTGTGCACTGACTGTGCCAGTTGCCAGTAATAAAATTACAAGTAGTTTTTTCATGATTTTTAATTGGTTTTTTTCGTGATTTATTTTTTTTCAGTGGTACTCAAGAGGGCTCCGCCGTTTGCGGCTTGGGCCGCATCGTTATCGATTAAATAGAGGTAAGAATTGTATTTGATCTTCGCTTTGTTTTTGCGGATCACGCCCGCTATGGCGGAAGAGGTGGATTGGAATATTTTATCTACCGAACTCATCATCAGTTGGCTGGCTGCCGTGCCTGTGCCATCGCTATTGAGCGTCACGCCCTGCACCGTATTAGTGCCGAGGTCCTTGGTGAAATCCCGGAAGGCTGATTCGGGAACATATAGTCCCTGTAAACCGTCCAGGTCATAGATTTCCAGCTTGACGGGCAATATTTTGTCCTGATAAATAATTGATCTGACCGCAAGCGTTACCCGCTGGCCGGAAAAACCGGTGATCAGTGCATATAAATAAGTGTCTTTTTTAATCAGGTAGCGGCCAACGTTCATGTCATCCAGCAACCGCAACCTTATTCTTGAACTGGCATAACCCGTTAAGTTTTCGTCAATGACCACTTTGATCGGATCAATTTCCTTTTCCGGAATGACCGTATTAAAATCACCACTTACCTGATTTAACTTTCGCACCGGCAGGTCAGGCTCAGCCGCGCGTAAGGCTTCCCTTTTTGCCAGCGCCTCTTTTTTCGCCTTTTCGGCTTTAACTGCCGGGTCATTGGCTTTGTTTACACTGTCGAGATATGTCATTTGCTCCCGGAAAGTCGCCATTGGATCCTTTTCACTGGCCTGGACCGCTGAGTTCTGACCGGCCTGCTTTTCTTTTTGCCTGGAAGACAAGTTATTCAAGGCGTCGGCCAGTTGCCGGTCCCTTCCTGAAACATTTCCAGCGGACCAGGAATGTCGCTGATTAATCAACGGCCGGCTGCTGAACCTGCGTTTCATCACGCTGTCAATGGAGTCCAATTGTCTTTTTTGCTGATTACTGTACGGATTATTTATGGCGTTGTTTGCCGCCCCGTCTGAAGGGATCGGATTCACCGCCGTATTACCGTCGGCTTCCTTATAGCGGTCCCGGTAGGCATCCAGTTTATCGTCCAGGTCCTTTTTTTTGACCTCAGGGGAAACCTCGCCTACCGAGCCATTGATCCCTGTCAGTTGTTTTGTTTCCTTTTTATTTTTTGCGCTGCCGCTATGGTAGACATAAAAAAACAAACAGAGGAATGGCAGCGCGATCAAGGGCAGCACATATTTGGGTTGTTTAAAATTGATTTTCATCTTATTTTTAATTGTTTTTTGATGGCAAGATGGAGCTCGCATGATATATTGTTAATTTCAGGCATCATGCTCGGTTCATTTTCTTGAATTGAATTGGTGATTGATCTGTTGAAACCTGTCAAGCGCTTTTTCTAACACCAGGCTGTCCTTTGAATTGAGTTGCTCTTTGCCGGACAGGCTGTCGATCTGTTTTTTGAGCAGCGTCATTTCGCGGATAGTTGATGCGGTCTGCATGATCCGGTCGAAACCGTTTGAAACAGGCGAGATAGCATTCGGCGGTTTTTTTAGCT
>NZ_CAIWNH010000089.1 GCF_903913935.1 uncultured Mucilaginibacter sp. | reverse complement strand
TTAATATTTATAATTCAAAAAAAAACCGGCAGCTACTGTTTACTGTCGGTCGATAAAGTTACATTAATATAACAATTCGCTGTATTTATATTGGCCTAAATTTTAATTGTTTAAATAACATTTGTTAGTATCCTATATACAGGCAGGTATTTTTACAAGCAATTAACATATTTTTAATAATAATTATGCTTATTCAAATTTTTTGCCTTCTGTTATCCCTTTCCAGTTATCCGAACGGAAAGGGCCAACCGGAAACCCTTCGGTATTGAACAGGTTTGCCTCAATGGGGGCATCTGTCCACGCGTAGCGAACCGCTACCGGCTGTGAAACCTGGCTGCACCAAACTTTAACTTTACCACCGTCAATGATGCTTGCCTGGGCGTAATAAAATTTATGGTCGGCGCCGGCAAGTTCAAATCCTTTAATATAACCATATTTATCTTTGGCTATTAAGCCGTTGGCTGCATTTTTAAAGCTGATCACTGCGGCTCCATCGGAAAAGTCAGCTGAATTAAATAGTGGACTTTCCGTAAAACCCGGCAAATGATATACCATGGTCAACGCTTTATCAGCTAACCTCAGGCCAACATCGGCTTTATCCCTGGGATGTATATTGAATGCATCACCAATATCGGTTGTTACTGCCATGCCGGTATTGGGCAATTGCAGCGTCATGGTTTGCGCTTCTCTCAACTCGGCCCAGCTGCTGCCGATATTGCTGTTTTGCACGCCGCCAAATGATGATAGTTGAACAAACAGGAATGGGAATTCCGTTTTCCATTTGCTCCTCCAATCGGTAATCAGCAGCGGAAAGGTAGTTCGATATTGAAACGCTTTATCAGCATTTGATTCTCCCTGGTACCAAATTACACCCGCAATAGCATACGGTATTAATGGGTTGATCATGGAGTTATAAAGCGAAAAAGCAGTGTTATTCGGTAAAAAATCAAAATGATAAGGCTTGCTTAAATCGGGCATCGCATGCCAGTTATTATCAGCAATACTAATAGTTGTATCGGCAAAACGAACGTACAGGTCAGTCGGATTACCTGATAAGCCCATGCCAAACCAGGAAGGGGTTTTTTGTCGGGATTGTAGATTTATCAAAAGGCTATTGTCACCCGGTTTCCAGGTTCCGGCGGGAAGATCAAGCTGGAAATTGCCCGATAAAGCGCCCTTTTTTATCAGTTTGCCATTAACATACAACGCCATGTCTGCATCGGTCTGGCCTAAGCTAAGTACTGAGTGGCGCGCCGTATAGCTGCTGTCGAGTTTTATGGTGCGCTGCATAAAACCTTCGCCGCGGTAGGAATATAATTTTCCTGTCCATTCCCATGATCCGGGGGCATTTCCTTTTTGCCATTCGTCAAAAAAAGCGGCTGGCTGGCCGGCAAGTTGATCGACGGAATAATTGGTCGCAGGTTTCTTGTTATACGCCCAATCCTTTAATTGTTTATCTATCCTTTGTTTTACACCCTCCCAGGTATCGGGAATATTTTTTGCAGCTTCGCCCAACTCAGGCGAATTCAACATGGCTTCCCTGCTGATCCAGTCCTCTGCAAGTGTTCCTCCCCAATTGCTGTAAATTAAGCCTACAGTAACATTTAATTGTTTACTCAATTTTTTGGCAAAAAAATACCCCACAGCGGTAAAATCCCCAACGGTATTGGTATCTGCTTTTACCCAATTGCCGTCCTTTATATCGGTTTCGGGCTGAAGGCTCATTTTATCGGGAACCCTGAACTGACGGATGGTTTGCGTAGGAGCATTTTTTTGTTCAAAGTTATATCCCAGGGCATTCCTTAACTGGAACTCCATGTTTGATTGGCCCGAACAGATCCAAACCTCACCAACCATTACATCGTGATAAACCAAAGTTTCTTTTCCGGAAGAAATAGTCATCACATAAGGTCCGCCTGCTGTCATGGGTTTTAATATCGCTTTCCACGTTCCTTTTTCATTCACCGTTGCGTTTGCACCCCGTCCATCGATAGTTACTTTAATTTTTGCTTTTTTTACTCCCTGCCCCCAAACAGGAATATCCTGCCCCCTTTGCAACACCATGTGGTCGGAAAATATCGTTGAAGGCGTAAGTTGTGCATAGCCCTGGAGGAATGCGCATAATATTAAAGTTGTTGCAATTAATAGTCTCATAAAAAAATATTTTTGTGGTAAATCTTCTAAAGTTTTTTTAGCCAGCTGAAAATATTTGCAGGCGTAAAGGAGTTGTCACACGGTAAATTTTATCAGCTGGTTTATTTTTGCCAAATTAAATATTAAAAAAACAAATTATTTA
>NZ_CAIWNH010000088.1 GCF_903913935.1 uncultured Mucilaginibacter sp. | reverse complement strand
TCAAAAAGTATTTGAATCAAAAGGATATACGCAGCCATTTAATGGCAAACTCGGTGGCTCATTACTGCAGCCGGGAGTTTATTATTATATTATCAATTTAAATACAAGCTGTAATTTACTCTCGGGCAGCATTACACTCATCCGGTAATTTGCGGTGCTCCTATAGCAAACAAATATTTATTCTTTGAAGTTATAGGGCTCAGGATACATTATTTAAAAAATAGCCGTTTACAATAATCATCAACTATCCAGATATGATCAGGCAAAAAATTTACTTATTCCTGTTATTTGTAAGCTTTGTTTTACCGGCAGTTACCTATGCGCAAAGCAACCAGCCATTTGATAGTGGCTCATATATCGCCAAAAGCGATACCATGCCTTACCGCATATTGTTTCCGCTTAATTTCGATCCTGCTAAAAAATACCCTTTGATATTTGTATTGCATAGTGCCGGCGAGCGGGGAAAAGATAATGAAGCCCAGCTAAAATATGGCCCGAAATTATTTTTAAATGATACTATACGGGCAAAATATGCAGCTATAGTGGTTTACCCGCAATGCCCGGCAGAAGGCTTTTGGTCCAACGTGAAAATGGTAGACGATTCTGCTACTAAAAAGACGAAGTTTATTTTTCAGGTTGATGCTCCGCCAACCCGGTCAATGCAAACTTTAATGGCTTTGGTGGATGAATTTTTAGATAAACCCTAAGTAGACAAACACAAAGTTTATGTAGGTGGATTGGCGATGGGAGGGATGGGTACTTTTGAGCTCATCGGCCGCAGGCCAAACATTTTTGCAGCAGCATTTGCCATGTGCGGCGGCGATAATACGCTGAATGCAAAAAAATACGCCAAAAAAGTTCCGCTTTGGGTGTTTCATGGTGAGAAAGACAGTGTTGTGCCCTATTCCCACTCAGAATCAATAGTTGCTGCAATTAAACAGCAAGGCGGCAGCCCCCGGTATACCCTTTATACGAATGATGACCATAACTGCTGGGATGACGCGTTTGCTGAACCTGACTTTATGGCTTGGTTGTTTTCGCATAGTAAGTAATAACACAGGTTATTCTTCCGTTTTGGGCTGCATATTTTTTATATTGAACCGTGGCTTATAAGCAGGTTTTGGTGTATCGCTCCCGGACGGTGTCGTATCAGGCGAAGATGCTGATTCCGTTGATTTTTCTTCAATTTTATCTTCAGTTATAGCTGGTTTGGGCATATTAGCAGCCTTAAATCGAGGTGTAAATCCAGGTTTTGCCGGTTGAGGTTGTGGGGTAGCTTCCGTCTCCGATGTTTTTTCCTCAGTTTTATGTTCAGTAACTACCGGCTTTGGCATGTTAGTTGCCTTAAACCGTGGCGTAAATCCTGGTTTCGCCGATGTCGGCGCGGGTGCAGCCTCAACAGGTTTTTCCTCAACAACCGGTGGCTTCGCTATGTTGGCAGCTTTAAACCGTGGAACAAACCCTTGCTTTGCAGGTTGGGGCGCAACTGTCGTTTCTGTCAAGCTTTCGCTCACAGCAGGTTGGGCAATGGGTTGAATAACTACCGGCTTCTCAACTTTAATTTCAGGCGCTAAATGAAATTGATGCCTTAATTTATTGAACCAGTATTTTTTGGTATGATCGAAGCTCTTTTCGCCCATCTGAAAAAAATGGGTTTTAAATTCAGAAAATAATCCCGGCTCAGCTTTTTCCAAAGCAGGCAGGTCGATTCTTTTCTTTATAAAAAACTCTTCGAAGGTCATTAATTTGAAAATTTGATGATTTGAAAATTTGAAAATTTGAATATGATTTTGATCAAAGCTATTTGAAAAATGCCATCAATTTTCAAATTCGCACATTTTCAAATCTTCAAATTAAAACATCCAGGTTAAGCTTATTAAAATGTAAGCCTTTATCCGTTTGCGTCCAGTCTTCACGTTCTTCGTCAGTAGCCTTCTGCAATTCAGGGAACCATTCCAGCGGGAAGGCCTGCTGTTTGCCATTATCCTTTTCAACAAACAGCAAGCCATTGCCAAACGTTACTTTAACTTTTTTATCGTTTTTACGGGTACTCAACAAAGGCATATTTCGTCCGTTTTAATTTAAAATCCGAAATCGTAAATCCGAATTCCCTGCCTGCGGCAGGCAGGCGAAATCAACTCACTCCTGCATATTATGGTAAACCGCCTGCACGTCATCATCTTCTTCCAAACGGTCGATCAGCTTCATGATATCAGTAACCTGCTCTTCTGATACTTCGTGGAATGATTGTGCAACGCGTTCCAGCTTGGCTGATTTTACTTCAAGACCAGCTTCTTCCATCGCCTTTTGCATCTTGCCGAAATCTTCAAAAGCTGCATGTACTACCGCAATATCGTTGCCGTTTTCATCGGCCTCAACAAATAAGTCTTCCAAACCAGCGTCTATCAGTTCAAACTCCAATTCTTCCAGATCGCGGTCGCCGGGTTCAAAGGTAAATACAGATTTCCGGCTGAAAATAAAATCAAGCGACCCGGTTTTACCCAGCGAACCACCGTATTTGGTAAAATAACTGCGGACGTTGGCCACTGTGCGGTTAATATTGTCCGTAGCAGTTTCTACGAGTATGGCCACGCCATGCGGCGCATAACCTTCGTATACAATTTCTTCGTAATCTTTTTCATCGCGGCTGATGGCGCGTTTTATGGCCGCTTCGACACGGTCCTTTGGCATGTTTACTGCCTTCGAGTTCTGTATAGCAGTTCTTAAACGTGAGTTGGTGTTAGGATCACCGCCTCCGGCTTTTACCGCCATTACAATTTCTTTACCCAAACGGGTAAATTGCACTGCCATTTTACTCCAGCGCTTTAGTTTTCTTTCCTTACGAAATTCAAATGCTCTTCCCATATGTTTGGTTCATAGTTCATGGTTCATAGTTCATGGCATATAGTACCTTGATTTCGAACCTTCCGCCCTAATCTTAGCGGATCGGATAAATATAATACTTCTTTTTATTTCGGACGTCGGATTTTCAATTTCGGATTTAGTCTGGGTAAATTTACTTTACAACCCGGGACCAAAGCCCTTTTACCTTTATCCTTTTGCCTTTCACCTTTTTTAAACAATTTCTTTCAAATTATGCAGCATATCTGCTACAATTTTGGGCAGGTCGTATTCCAGTCGCCAGCCCCATTCATTTTGGGCATAGCTATCGTCAATTGATTTCGGCCAGCTATCGGCTATTTGCTGCCGCGGATCGTTATCACTATAACTGATCTCAAAACCGGGGATATGTTTTTTTATTTCCTCCGCCAGTTGCGTTGGTGTAAAACTGATGCCTGCCAGGTTGTATGACGAACGAATCCGCACATGATCAGCCGGAGCATCCATCAGCATAATGGTGGCGCGTATGGCATCCTCCATATACATCATGGGCAATGCTGTGTTTGCTGACAGGAAGCTCTCGTAGCGGCCGGTTTTAAGCGCCTGGTGAAAAATATGCACTGCATAATCAGTAGTGCCGCCACCGGGGTTAGCCCGCCAGCCGATCAGGCCCGGATAACGCAAACTGCGCACGTCGAGGTTGTATTTGTTAAAATAATATTCGCACCAGCGTTCACCGGCCAGTTTGCTGAAGCCGTAAACGGTGTTAGGGTCCATCACGCAATATTGCGGCGTGTCCCATTGCGGCGAATGCGGCCCGAATACGGCTATGGAGCTTGGCCAGAAAACTTTCTTTACATTAAACTCTACCGAAAAATCAAGCACATGCAGCAGGCCTGTCATGTTCAGGTCCCAGGCGATTTTTGGTTTTTGTTCACCTACGGCTGATAATATCGCCGCCAGGTGATAAACCTGTGTAGGGCGGTGTTTTTCGAAAATATGGTGCAGGTTATCCTTGTCCAAAACGTTGACGATCTCGTAGGGGCCGCTGTTTTTTCGTAAGTTATAGATGGGGCTTTTCAGGTCGGATGCGATCACTGCATCAGCACCGTGTATTCCCCTTAATATAGCCACCAGTTCGGTGCCTATTTGTCCGTTAGCGCCAATAACCAATATCTTTTCGCTCATGCAAAGCCGGTTTGAGGCTGCAAAGGTAGGAAATTGGTTGTAAATGTTGTAGCGATTGTAAAAGGTTGTTTTATCCCGAAAGTCCAAAAGTTAGTAAAGTCCGAAAGACAGATCATTGCAAAATAATAACATTCCAACCTGACAACATTCCAACTTTTCAACAAAAAACCGCATATTTGCAGCTGAAATATTTTATTCATAAACAATTTAAACAATGAAAGTCGCAGTAGTAGGTGCTACAGGATTAGTAGGCACCAAAATGTTGCAGGTTCTTGAAGAACGCAACTTCCCCGTTACAGAATTAATTCCGGTAGCTTCAGAGAAAAGTGTAGGTAAGGAAATCACTTTTAAGGGTAAGCAGTACAAGGTAGTTTCTGTTGAGGATGCGATAAAACAGAAGCCCGATGTTGCCTTATTTTCGGCAGGGGGCAGCACTTCATTGAGCCAGGCACCGCTTTTTGCAGCAGCAGGCACAACAGTTATCGATAATTCATCTGCATGGCGCATGGATCCTACCAAAAAACTGGTAGTGCCCGAAGTTAATGCCAATGTATTAACCGCCGAAGATAAAATTATCGCTAACCCCAATTGCTCCACCATACAAATGGTAGTGGCCTTAAAACCATTGCACGATAAATATAAAATTAAAAGGGTAGTAGTATCAACCTACCAATCAGTAACCGGCACAGGCGTTAAGGCCGTTGACCAGTTATTTAATGAGCGTAAAGGCATTGATGGCCCTAAAGCTTACCCGTACCAGATCGACCTGAACGTATTGCCGCATATCGACGTATTCACCGAAAACGGCTACACCAAGGAAGAAATGAAAATGGTGAAGGAAACCAACAAGATCATGGGCGATGACAGTATTAAAGTTACTGCTACTACCGTACGGATCCCGGTGATGGGCGGTCACTCTGAATCGGTAAACATTGAGTTTTTAAACGACTTTGATGTTGCTGAATTACGCGAATTGCTGGCAAAATCGCCGGGTATTATTGTGGTGGATGATCCTGCTAATTTAAAATACCCTATGCCGCTGGATGCGCATGATAAAGACGAAGTATTTGTAGGCCGCATCCGCCGTGACGAAAGCCAGCCAAATACTTTAAACTGCTGGATAGTGTCAGATAACCTGCG
>NZ_CAIWNH010000087.1 GCF_903913935.1 uncultured Mucilaginibacter sp. | reverse complement strand
TTGGCTGTGTGAACGTATCAAACTGAACGGTCATTCTGCCGCCCGATTCCCTTGCATATCGTTCATATTCAGCTTTTATCCAGTTGCGGGCCGCGCCGCTGCCTTCAGTAGCGCTAATGGTGTCGCTAAAGGTATGCCGGGATTTGAAACTCACCAGTTTGCGCACGATCGCCTCCATATTTTTGGAGGATACTTCATCAACCATTTGTTTGATGGCCGCATCCTGTTTGATGGTGGTTTGGGCCGACGAAAGCCGCACGATAAACAAAAGAAAAATCAACGTGAGATATTTCATAATAAATCTTTTTTTAATTATAAAATGAACAAAAAGGGTGTCATGCTGAGCTTGTCGAAGCACGGTGTGCAAAGGCCTGTACACCATGCATTCCCAGGAGTGCCTCCGCTAAACATTCTCCACGGCCACCGCGCTCTGCTTCGACAGGCTCAGCACGACAACGCGCTTTTTTATATTTTCCCATCCAAACAACGAGCGCAGCGTAACAACGTGCTTTACTCTTCTTCCTCCTGCATCACACCGCCTACCTGCTTAAAATTGCTACGCACAAAATGGCACCAATCGCATTCTTTTTTGCCGCAGCCGGTATTAAAATCGTGGGCCAGTATTTTCTGGTAGACGGTTTTTATCTGTTCCGTTACCTTATCCGTATCCTCAGGCGTTATTACGATCTTTTCTTTATGATATTCACCTTCGCTTACCGGTTCAACAAAATCAAATACTGTACTTACCACTTCCCAATCCAGCGAGCGGTCGTTATCAATCAAAATTTTATAAAACACCGCCTGGCGCCAATAGTCGCCGCCGTTTGGATTATCATCATCCGGCCTTTTGAATTTATCTTTAGCGTTCTTTAGCTTGCCGGTTTTGTAATCTACTACCGTTACCTGTTTGCCGACAAAGTCAACCTTATCCAAATTCCCTTTTATCGGCACACCCTCAACCTCCACATTTTTGATGCTGCGTTCGGTAACTGCTATCTTATTCCAAACCTCTATATTCTGGTTATAATAAGCCGGCAATATTTTTTCGCCATAATCCAGCCGCAGTTTAAACTCCTCTTTGGTAAATGAATCACGGTTGCGGTACATGTACCAGCGGAATTCTTTCATAAAATCCTCTGTCAGCGGAAATTCATTACCATCATCTTTCAGCAGTTTAAAGGCCTTATTTAATGCCCAGTGCACGGCCTGCCCGAACGTTGCCGATGGGCTTTTACCAGAGGGCACCCTGATTAAACATTGAAAATAAAAGCGTAGGGGACAATCCAGATAATTGCTCAAATGCGTTACTGAAAGCGTATAATCCTGAAGCAGTTGATCAATATAGTTTTTGTCCAACAGTTCCACTTTGGGCTGGATGGTTTCTGTAAACTGGATGGCCAGAAAATCCATCATCGCATCCTCGCTAACTTTTGGATGCTTCAACTGCAAATGGGTATCCGCCAAAATTTCTCCTACAAACTGCGAGGCTTCCTGCTCCTTGCCGTTTTTGTCATGACCGGCATACGAAATGGAAAGGCATTGTTTTGCCCGGGTTATCGCCACATAAAACAAACGGCGTGATTCTTCCTTTTGCGCTATTTCATCATCAGGCGCCTGGGTTAAGGTATCGGGGTAGCTGAAACCGTAATTTCGGCCTTTGCCATCCCAGATCTTTTTGCTGGAACCGATGAGGAATACATGTTCAAACTCCAGCCCTTTTGAGCCGTGGGCGGTTAAAAAATTGACGCCATTGTCCGAATAGATCACCTGGTTCAATGCCAGCCTGATCTTGTTTTCCTGCATCATTTTGATGGTTGAAATCAGTTTTGCCACGCTGATCTCAGGGTCTTTGCGGCTTTCATCTTTTATAAAATCAAAAAAGTTGGTGAGCACCTGCATATACCAGCCTTTGTTGGGTTGTTCCATAATATATTTGAGGATGCCCATTTTGGCGATCAGTTGCTGGAACAATTGCTGCAGCGTATTACTGGCTGAAAACGTTAAAAGGTATTCGATATCGCTGACCAAAAATTTCATCCCATGATGCTGCGCTTCGTCAAACAACCCTGCCTGCACAGGCATCTTCATCCGGTTTATAAAATCACGCAATGATGTTTTCGGGTCGTTATTCCTGTTGGTAGTATAATTTTCCTTTGCTACCGCGACGCTGGCTTTTGCGATCTCGATGGGCGGAATATGGAAAAAATCATAATGCATGATCTCAAACAGTAGTTCATCACCACTGTAAGGCGAATCCATTTCCATCGCTAGATAGCGCAATATGTTGATGATCTTTTCGCCAAATGACAGGGTAAAAATATCGATCTTCCGTTTGGTATTTACAGCGATATGCTGGTTATCCAGGTATTGTAAAAGCTCCTCCACCTGGCTGTGGTTGCGGTAGATCACGGCGATCTCGCCGGGCTCGGTACCTTTTTCCAGCAGGTTTTTTATTTGCTGCGCAATATCCGCCAGCTCTTGTGCCGGGTTTTCATATTCACAGATCACCGGCTCAACAACCAGGCTATCAAAGCGCGGATGCGAGGCTTTCAGGTTTTTATCAAGTTCGAGCTGCCGGGTTAAACGTTCCCGGTTGTTTTCGATGAGCGCCTTTGAGATATCGAGGATCTGCTGGTTGGAACGGTAGTTTTGTTTTAAAACGACAGTTTTCAGGCTTTTGGAATAATCGCCGGCGAAATCAAGGATGTTCTTCATGTTCGCCCCCTGGAATTTGAAGATCGATTGATCGTCATCGCCTACAACAAAAACATTTGGCGTGTCCCAGTAATTCAGCATAAATTTCAACAGGTCGTTTTGTGATCCGCTGGTATCCTGGAACTCGTCCACCAAAATATACTGGTAACGTTCCTGGTAACGGCGAAGCAATTCCTCATTTTCGCGAAAGGCTTTCAAAACCCACAGGATCATGTCGTCATAATCGTAGCGGTTATTGGCCTTCATCTTCGCATCGAAATTGCGGTATTCGGCAACAGCCGCCAGCAGTTTTTTCATCTGCTCATGCACCTTGTCGATATCTTTCTGCTTCAAGTCGCCAACCTGTATGCCGGCCTTGGCATTTGCCCGCTTATAAATGTATTTCTCCCTGTTGGGCAAATCGTCCAAATATTCTTTTACCGCCGTAATAAAAGCGGCTTCGTCCCAACCCTCCTTCTTCATATCCGAAAAAAGGCTTTTTAGGTTGGGTGCGTCATAATATATTTCGCCTGTAAAACGCTTGAGCACGTGATCATTCGGGAATTCATCCACCAGTTCCCTGAAAAACATAGCCGATTCCAGGTCGGATAAAGGGTCGAGGCTCAGTTTGCCAAAATAATTGAGGTTTTCCTGGATGATCTCATTGCAAAAGGCGTGAAAAGTATAAATATTCACGCGGTAAGCATCCGGCCCGATAAAATCAAACAGCCGCTTCCGCATGGCAACGGCGCCTGCATCAGTATAGGTGAGGCATAAAATTTCGTTGGCATTGGCATCGGTCTCGGTCAATATTTTACCGATCCGGGCAGCCAGTATCTGCGTTTTACCTGTCCCCGGCCCGGCAATCACCAGCACAGGGCCATCCATCTGGTTAACGGCAGCCAATTGTTCCGGGTTGAGCAGGGCGAGTGCTTCTTTGAATTTTTCGTTGTATTTGTGGGGGTTGGGATGCATGTATAAAGGTTGAAAGAAGATTTGACATCTCCTAAAATGTGATCATATCTAATAGCTTCAATTAAAGAATGAATTGTCAATATTAAGAGTATAAGACGCCTTCAGACGATTAACAATGCTGAATGTCCAATATTTTTTGTCCTTAAAGTTTCTTGTTGATATTCTTTTGCCTTGTATAACCTCAAAATTGTAAAAGTAAATCGAATCTTTTCGTTCATTAATACCGTCAACATAGCCTAATTCATTTGCTAATTGTATCACCTTGATTGAATGAGGATAAATTGTAACATACAAAACGGGGCGGCCATCAGGAAATTGATATTTTATTTTTATTGGTTTTGATGTCTTATTAAGAATTTGATATTTAATCTTTGAACCCGGATCACAGGATGACAAAACAGATAAACATATACATAGCAGGAATATTAGGTTAGATATTTTACGAGCCATTATTATTAACCAAGTTAAATTAAACTAAATATATCGAATTTTTCACGATGAAAAAAGCATTTTTACTAATAATTACATTTTGACTTTAGTAGGAATAACCTTCAAAATATTTTAAATTTGTAAAAAGGCTTGATTATGCGCACTACACAAATAAGGCAGCAACTTCATGATTATATTGATTCAGCAGAAGATAAAAAGCTAAAAGCTATTTATACTTTGCTTGAAGATGATATTTCCGAAGGCTATCAATTTAGTGAAGATCAAAAAAAAGAACTGGATAGAAGGTACGATGACTATATGAACGGGATTGGTAAAACCCACACCTGGGAAGAAACTGTTGCAATGGCAAGACAAGCGTTAGCTGACAGAAAAATCCATAAATGAGCTACTCATTTATTTTAAAACGTGAAGCGTCACTAGAGTTTTCCGATGCTTATGTATGGTATGAGGAACAACAAGAAGGCCTCGGTGAATTTTTCAACGCCATGGTTGAAGAAAAACTTAAGAAAATTTGCAAGAACCCGTTTCATTATAAAATATCTTACAAGAAATTCCATGAAGCATTAACTGATAAGTTCCCTTTCCTGATTGTTTATTTTATCGATGAGCAGAATAAACTTATTGTTGTTACTGCAATATTTCACACCAGCCGTAACCCAAAAAAGAAATTTAAAAGAACAACGTTAAAGTAAGCTATCCTGATATTTAGCGTATTTCTTCATTACATCTTCGTGGGGCGTTAGTTTCCCTTCCGCCGCCTGTTTACGACCACGTTCAATCCCGGTTTTTACATGTTCAGGCAGGTCATTCCCAAAGTCTTTATCGTGGTTTTCAAAAACTTCTCTGACTTGGAGCAATACAGATTCGTCATCAGTTTCGAGCAGACGTTTAACAAGTTCTATTTTTTCAGCTTGTAAATCCATATTTTAACATTCAAAAATTCATTCACCCCTTCACAATCGCCCGCATCGGGTAATATTCATAGTTATTTATTTGCGAGGCCGGGTCGCCGGCGATCAGGGCTTTTACTTCTTCTTCATCGTCGGTGGTGACTATACCCATGCCGTAAACTGCCTGCGGGTCCATCACCGGGCCGTACACAAGTACTTTGCCCTCATCCAAAAACTTCTTCCAATAGGCTACGTGCTGCGTCATGATCGCCCGCTCATCAGGTGTCATGTCTTGGGCAAATGTTGGGCGGCAGGGGACAAGTTTCAGGAAGTAATATTTGTGCTCCATAACCTATGTTTTGGGGGATAAATATAATGACTCTATTACGTGTTGTATGGATTAATGTATGAGTAAAAATAATGAAGGCCGTCACAATCCGGGACCTCGCATTTGTAAATCAAACTAAAAATAAAGGTTTACAAAAGGTTTACACAATTTTCAATATCTATTACTTAATATATTGACAATCAATACATTATAAAATAGCCGGGTTTACACAAATCAGCTTGTTTGCTGACAATTAAGTGCTGTTTAATGGGATGCCCGCCCTTAAAAAAAGACAAGGAGGCATTGATAAAAACCTATACCAAACCAAACGTGGCAGAGCCAGAATAATTTAATCAGCCCATTTTTGCCAGCGCCTTAATGTCTTTCACTTCGATAATTTGTTTGCCGTAACCCAGGCGAGTAACGTTGATCATCGCCCTGCCTAATTCCGCCAGCGTGCTTACCCCGCCCGGAAATACCCATCGCAAAAAAGGATATAGCCAGGTAATGTATTTGTAATATTTATTGACGTTTTTAAGCCCCGGGGTGGGGTGCATATAACCAGGCCTGAAGGCGAAAACCTGTTTAAAAGACAGTTTCATCAGGTCGTTTTCTGCTTTCCCTTTTACCCGCGCCCACATGGAGCGGCCGTTTTCTGTGCTGTCGGTGCCAGCGCCAGAGACATAGCAAAAGGTCATATCGGGGTTGAGTTTACTCAGGGTCTGCGCCGCGTTTAAGGTTAAGGTATACGTGAGCTTGTAATATTCAGGCTCTTTCATTCCGACAGAAGACACGCCCAAACAGAAATAACAAGCGTTATAGCCGCTGAGCTGGTCGGCGATGGGGCTGATGTCGAAAAAATCAGCATGAATGATCTCTTTAAGCTTGGAGTGAACGGTGCCACAAGGCTTTCTCCCGATCACCAGCACCGCTTCAACCTGCGGATCCAACAGGCATTCGTGCAATACACCTTCGCCAACCATGCCTGAAGCACCGGTTACGATGGCCCTTATTTTTGTTTCCATGATACAAGATAGATAAGAATATCGGGATTATTGAAGCCTCAAACCTTGGCCGGTATAAAAAAGCGGCTTTACGGTAACAGGCATCCTGCCAATCGGGTTCATTTGGCGTATGATAATTTTTACAGCCGACCGCTGCAGATCATCCGTCATCTGGTAACATTCAAGCAGGGCGCTGCACTTTTCAATCCCCGGCAGGGTAGCCAGCGTGTAAGCATTTGCAAAAACACTGAAAACCGCGTTTTGGTGAGCCGCAATAGCAGTAATAAATTGTTTTACAGGGATGGAATAATCAAGTTTGCTTGCAGGGCGTGCCCGGGTATCATTTATGCTAACAAAAACCTGGTCGTACTGCCCCAGCACAGTTAATAATGCCTTCAACTCATTTTCCGGGGTATTTTTACCCACCTGGAAAAACGCACTGTTGGGATACCAGCGCGCAAGTTCCTGCTGAAAAACTGTTGGCTGCGTTACGCCAACGCTAATGATGGCTGTCTTTAGTAATGGGTTCATCTGCAAAGCATTCGCGTCGCCCTTTAAAAGAGTAACCGCGGCATCACTAAGTTGTTGCACCAATTCTTTCGCTGCCGGCCTGTTCAAATCGGCCGCGAGGTTTTCAACGGCTATTTCATGATAATGATTTAAACCGGCCCAATATTTGGCGGCTAATATTTTTTTCACCCTTGCCTCGAACTCTTGTTTCGAAATCCCTCCCTTGCGCACTACCTTTCGGATCAGCTTTATGGCCCGGCCGGAATTCTCAGACAATTCAATAATATCATTTCCGGCTAAAAATGCCCTGACATCCGCTTCGCCCTCCGGAAAATAATTGGTCACAGCCTTCATTTCCATCGCATCCGAAACGATAAGGCCTTTAAATCCAAGCGAGTCTTTTAAAACGCCCGTAACAATAGGCCTTGATAAGGTGGATGGTAATTTTTTTGTGGTATCCAGCGCCGGAATATTCATATGGGCGATCATAACCCCGCTGATCCCTGCTTTTATCGCTTCACGAAAAGGATATTCCTCTAAAGTATCCAAACGTTCGCGGCTGAAGGGCAATAGAGGCAGGTCGAGATGCGAATCAACATTGGTATCGCCATGGCCTGGAAAATGTTTTGCCGATGTTAAAAGGCCTTCGCTTTGCATACCCTGCATATAGGCGATTCCCTTGGTAGCCACACTGTATTTATTATCTCCAAACGACCGGTAATTGATCACCGGGTTGTCGGGGTTATTATTCACATCCATATCAGGGCCAAGGTTCATCTGCATCCCCATCCGCTTAAAATCATAAGCAACAAACTGCCCCATTTTATAGATCAGTTTATTATCCTGTATGGCGCCCAAGGTCATCTGGAAAGGGTAAGATATGGTCGAATCAAGACGCATGCCTAAACCCCATTCGCCGTCCATGGTAATCATTAAAGGCACCTTGGCCAGTTTTTGATAGCGGTTGATCAGGTTGGCCTGCCTTACCGGGCCGCCCTGGAAAAACACAATGCCGCCAATTTGTTCATCACTGATCACTTTAGCGATCGAATCCTCATACGCTTGTCCTTTATCCGTATTGGCCCTGATAAAAAACAGCTGGGCTATTTTTTTACGCCGGTTCATCTTCTTAAAAACAGAATCAACCCAGTGGTTTTTGTGATTTAAAGACTGTATATAGCTCTCTTTCTGAGCAAAAGCACCAATTGACAAAAGATTAATAGCTATTACTAAAAACCATTTAAAACGCGTTTTAAGCACCCTCATGGGCCAAATGTAAATTAAAAATGAATTTAGTGGCATGGTTTTTTACATGAATTTTATTAAAAAATTGAAAGCCGAATAAACCTTTGGCTAATTTTTTACTCTATGCTATATAAAAAAACAATTTTATTATGAAAAAACTTCTCTTTTTTGCGATATGCCTGCTGGTTGCAGGCTCGGTATGCGCACAAGGTTATTATGGCCCCCGTCGCGTAAGGCGCCCGCCCCCACGCAGTCAATTTGATGATTTTTATAAGGTGAGGGTTGGTATTACAGGTGGTTTAAACGTGGCCAATACGGTGGATGCCTATAATTCTAATTTTAGTACGGCGGCTATTGCCGGTTTTAATGCAGGCTTGTTCCTGGACCTGCCTTTGGTTTACCCTTTAAGTTTTGAACCGGAAATTTTGTATTCTCAAAAAGGTTACGCAGCTGTTACTACCTATGGTAATTTCACCCAGCGTTCAAATTACATTGACATTCCGTTATTACTGAAATTTAAGTTGTCGCCAACTTTTAATATCCTGGTTGGACCACAGGTAGCAATCCCGGTTTCAATGACAAACACTTACGATAACGGCTTTGATGTAACCGCCCAGCAGTATTACAACACCTATGGCGAAAAAACCATCCTTGACGGTGTTGTTGGTGTAAGTTTCGACCTGAGCCGCGATGTTGAATTACGCGCCAGGTACACCATCGACCTTCAGCCTAATGATCAAAATGCTTCCTACGGCGGCGATTACCGCAACCAGGTTTGGCAGGTTGGTTTAGGGTTTAAGTTTGAATAAGCGTTAAAAAGATTAAAAATTTTCATTAAAAAGCCATTTTGTATTATACAGAATGGCTTTTTATTTTTAGCATAGATTTGAGTATTGACTTGATCCGCCTTTTTAGCTTTCGGTGCCAGGCTTTATTTTTACGTCGTTGTTCAATATTAAAATCCCGGTACATGATAGACAGATCTGCTTGTTTTTGAGGGACAAAAAAGTCGGGGTCGGTTATTCCGTCTATTTCCGTTAAAGCAATCTCAGCATAAGGGCTTTTTTCGTCAGTGGTATGGGTAGCACCCTGGCTAAAACCAATATTGGATATCAAATTATCATTCGGAATGATTATCAATCCATTATTAAAAAAGTTGCATAAATCAAGCGGGTAAGCCCATGAGTTTATTTTTCCGGCCTTTAGCTCATTAAAAATATTCGTCCAGGCGTCGGCAACAAAATCATTATCATATATATTTTTTAGTTGCGCTCTAACTTCTGCGCCATCGTATTTGGTAAGGTTTACATCATAATCATTCCATACCCTTCGCCAGCTCGCCCAGCCCCAAACGTGGGTACGGTTAGAAAAGTAATAACTGGCGTCGCCCCATTTTTTACCAAATTGCAAATTGCATCCGGTGATATGCCTGATGCGGGTATCATAACGGTATTTTTCCAGCAGGGTATCGCAAAACTTAAAAAAGCTATTGGCCGGCAGGCAGTCATCCTCCAATACAATCCCCTCCTCTTCCTGCCCAAAAAACCAGGTGATCGCCGCCGATACACCATATTTACAGCCTGCATTCTCCTCCCTGAAAAGGGTTTTCAATTCACATTCCCAATCTATCTGGCTTAGTACTTGCCTAGTTTGTTTACACAGTTCCGTATCTTCGGGGTAACCTTCGCGTGGGCCGTCAGCAGCAATATATAGTCGTTTGGGCTGCGCGATGCGTATCGCCTCAAAAACCCTTTTTGTTGTTTCAGGCCGGTTAAATATCACAAACAACACAGCTGATGTGGTATGATATCCGGCTTGGGGACTACTCTTCATGGCGGACTATTTTGTTGCTATTGGGCTTGATGTGCCTGTACCAAAAATTTTTTGCTTTAAAACCCCATACTATTTTAACTGCTTCACGGTGTTTTTAGCGTTCTCCCTTACTTCCGGCAAAACCAAACTTTCCGGATTTACGGCGATGATCGGGTAATAGGAGAGCACCTTTTCGCATTAATTCAATACTATCGGCTCATATTCAAAAATGGTATCAAGGTAAAAAGGAATAATTACGGCTACTTTAAAATTTTCATTCATAACCGGCATTTAACACTAAACAATCAAAGTTATCAGAAGAATTTAGCAGTTTCCATCCATTTTTCAATCGGCACTAAAGGTTTGCATATCTATCAGCCTGCGGTATAAACCATTCATTTCAATCAGTTGCTGGTGGTTACCCTGCTCAACAATTTTACCATTTTCAAGTACCACAATAATATCAGCATTTTGTATAGTGCTTAAACGGTGTGCTATAATTAATGATGTGCGGTTCTTCATCAGGTTGTTTAAAGCATCCTGCACCAGCTTTTCCGATTCGGTATCCAAAGCCGACGTTGCCTCATCCAGCAGCATGATCGGCGGGTTGCTCAGTACAGCCCTTGCTATGCAGATGCGCTGCCGCTGACCGCCGGATAACTTGGTGCCGCGGTCGCCAATATTGGTTTCATACCCTTTTTCAGTTTCTAAAATAAAGTTATGTGCGTTAGCAATCCGGGCTGCTGCCTCCACCTGCTCCAGGGTGGCGTCTGTTTTTCCGAAGGCTATATTGTTAAAAATGGTGTCATTAAACAGGATGGATTCCTGGTTAACGATGCCCATCAACGATCTTACCGAATCAACCTTTAATGCCTGGATATTTTTTCCATCTATCATTATTTCGCCGGATTTTGGCTCAACAAAACGCGGGATCAGGTCCATCAGCGTTGATTTTCCGCCACCTGAGGGGCCGACCAAGGCGACTGTTTTACCTTTAGGGACGCGAAAATCAACGTCAGCTAATACAACTTTATCGTCATAGGCAAAAGTTACCTGTTTTAATTCGATGCTGTCGTTAAAGTCGTTGATGGCTACTGCATCCGGCGCATCAACTATCAACGGTTTTTCATCTATCAAGGCCAAAACTCTTTCGCCGGCTGCTATTCCCGAATGAATGGTGCTGAACGAATCGGATATTGCTTTGGCGGGCCGCATCACCTGCGAAAATAAAGCTATGTAAGTAATGAATATTTCCGGTTTTAATGAAGACGCATCCTTTACAAATATCAGGTGCCCGCCATAAAGAACTATACACGCGATCATAGTTATCCCAAAAAATTCCGATGCCGGCGAAGCTAATTGCTGGCGCCTTGCCATTGAACGGGTAATAGAGGAATACTTTACATTTTCCTTATTAAACTTGTTCTTGATAAACTCCGTCGCATTAAAAGCCTTTATTATTTTAATGCCCGACAACGCCTCGTCAAGGTAGCTGATCATATTGCCATAAGTTTGCTGCGATGCGATAGCCTGTGATTTTAACCTTTTTACAATACGGGAAATAACGAAAGCAGATACAGGTATTACAAGCAGCGAATAGAATGTCAGGTTAGCAGACATATTGAATAACATTGCCATAAAAGCGATCAGCGTCAGGGGCTCCTTAAACACTACCTGTAATGTACCCGTTACCGAAAATTGTACAACCTGCACATCTGATGCTATTTTAGAAATTATATCTCCTTTACGCTCATTACTAAAAAAGCCCAAGTGAAGATTCATTACGTTATTAAAAACCGTTCTCCTAAAATTCAACAAGGTATGTACCCTTAAATTTTCCATCGTCCGTTGTGATAAATAACGAAACAGGTTAGCAAGCAGGGCTGATACAACTATGACAGCGCAAACAAATTCAAGGGTTGTCCATGCTCCATAATTATTCAGCATATACTGCACATAATAATTGAAGATGCCCATAATGTTAAAGAACGATGGTCGTGCACCCAGGTGAACAAATGCACCATGTTTGCCCGAAAATAATGTTTGCAGCAAAGGAGCAAGCAAAGCAAGATTCAGCGTACTGAAAATAACAGAAAATATGGTGGTTATAATATAGGGAATGGCAAACTTCTCAATTGGTTTTGCAAATGATAGCAGCCGGAAATAAGTCTTCATTTATATAAATAAGAATAAACGTGCAAAGCTAACAGTAATTACCTAATTACAATTATTACAAAGCTTTTGAACGGCGAGTTTGGGCAATATTATCTATTTTTACAACAACGTTATAAATATTGTTGAACATCAGCCCAAACTTTTTCTAAAGTAACGGCGGTGATACAGGGAAATGGATCTCCCTCTTTTATTTGATAAATACAATTCCAGTTGCAATTATAACAATCCATTTGCTCATAAACACAAACAGGCGCATCTTCAACAGCAACCGGGTATGGTGCGAAGCGCCCGAAATGGCCGCCACCCAAAACACATATGGCAGGCGTTTCTACTGCAGCCGCTATATGGATGGCACTGGTTTCATTACTTATTATCAAGGCGGCATTACCAATCAACTCAATTAATTCATTTAAAGTGGTTTTGCCTGCCAAATTGCATAAGCTGCCGGCGGGCAGGCTATTTATCAAATAGTTTACCGTTTCCATCTCTTCCAAACCTCCCGCAATAGAAATGGGAGCCTTTGAATGCAGAAGGATAAGTTTTATCAGATCCAAAAATTTCTCCTTTTCCCATCTTCTTTTTCCGACTCCAGCACCGGGGAAAATAACTAATCCATTGCGGCTTTTGTTTTCAATAGCAATAAAAGGACCATCAATAGCAATAGGTCGTAATAGTACCTGCTCAACAAAAAATTTCGACCTGTTAAATTCAAAAACAATATTTTGTGGCAGCGCGAAAAGGCTGGTGTAAAACTTATCGGTAATTAATTTATACCGGGCGTCTATCCTTTCGGTGTCCCCTACAAAACCAATCACATTTTTTGCGGCGGTAAACCCGGCCAGCCCGTCATTTACAAAAGTCCTTGAAAATGCCGGCTGTAAAACGGTGTCATAATTTTTCCAGAAAAGCTTTATGCTTAATTTGAATGCTTTTAGAGGCGAAGAGTACAGGTCATCGGGATTAAAAAAAAAGAATTCATCTGCAAACTTACGGTCGTATTTCAGCGCCATGTCCCGCCAAAGTGTATTGCCCAATACATCTATTTGATACCCTTTAAATGTTTCTGATGCTGCTATGATCTCAAAAAAATTTCTGAATAATATGTAATCACCGATGGCATCGGTTTTAATGATCAGCAGGCGTCGTTCAGGTTCGCGGTATAACGCAAGAAATTTCAATACCGGCGGAAGTCTCAATATGATAAAGCGACTGATCCTGAATAAATTTCGGTTTTTAATGTCCATTTAAATAAAATGTACCTGATTTATCCGGGTTGAAACAAACTCAACAGCAACACCCAAAACCCCCTGGTGCGATTGACGTAACGGTAATAACTGCTCTTTTTCAGGTATGTTTTAAAAAGCATGTCCCGCTCCTGCTCAAAAACGAAATCCTTTTCATAACTTGAAAAACCGCCGTCGCTAAACGATGAAATTAAGTGCTCTGCATGAAAAAAATTAAACTGCGGGTCGGCCCAGCAGCGCAGGTTCAGGTGGTAATCGGCATAAACTCTATATTTCAAGTTGAAATTGTACTTCGCAAATACTGACCTTGGATAAAAAATTGCCTGCTGGCAGATATTAAGCTTTGTTAAATAATAATCATCATATTTTTTGGCGAACTTACGACCGTAATACATCAGGTTGCCGTAATAAATCGTATTGGAATCTTTTAACAAAGCCAGCATTTCATTAAAACCATTGAGCAACAAATCATCAGCACCTAAAAAAATCACCCACTTGCCCCTGATGAAATTCAGAGAACTGTTCATGGCATCATAGATGCCGCAATCGGCCCTGCTTATCCAGGCGTCAACAATGTCTTCGTTTGCTTTCAGAATCTCAATCGTGTCATCTTTACTGCCACCGTCCACCACCACAAATTCCATCAGGATGGTTTTTTGTTCTCGTATACTATTGATCAGGTCGGGTAAAGTACCTGCAGCGTTGAGGGTTACGCAAACAACCGAAATCAATAACTCGTTGGGATAAATCTCATCTAATACGCTTTCGCCTGTAAAACTGGTTTCTTTTGCTA
>NZ_CAIWNH010000086.1 GCF_903913935.1 uncultured Mucilaginibacter sp. | reverse complement strand
CCATCTTTCATATGTTTATACCATAAATATATGAAAATCAGATGATTAATACAAATATTACCTGCCTGATTTATTATCTTTTTTTAAAATAAATAGAGGCTGATCATGATTTATGATACAGCCTCATTTTTAATTAACCTAAAACTTATGTTTACTGTCTACATATTATATTCTGCAAAATTCAACCAAATTTATATTGGTTACACTTCCGATTTACCCAACCGCTTCCTCTCCCACAACGAATTAGCAACTAAAGGCCATACCATTAAATATCGCCCATGGGTTATTGCACATACCGAAGAATTTGAAACAAAAACAGAGGCTATAAAAAGAGAAAACTATTTAAAATCAACACTAGGCAGAAAATTCGCCCGGAATATCATTAGAGAGAAATTTGGTAGCTCAGATGGTTAAAGCGCAGGATTCATATCCGCCTCAAAGCGGACGGCAGTTCGATCCTGCTCCCCGCTACATTTAAGTCGAAAGCCTCAAGTCGGAAGATTGAGGCTTTTTCTTTTTGTCATCACCAGCAATTTGTGCAAGAATGGGCAGTCACAATTTTTCAAAATTTTTAATTGCATAATTATATATTTGACATAAATCCTTCTTAAACATGAATCGTTATCACTACTGTTTTTTAAAGAGCCCGGGTCTTACTTTTAAAAAAATTATTAGTACTATTCCTTTAATATTCTTATTTGCTTTCTCTTATTGCCAAAAAACAGCAATGGGCACAGGCAAACAGCTGCCTGTTCACACCTATCCAATTAAGGATAGTCTGGCGGTTTTGCTGGCGGATGAGCAGCAGGTAAAAACACTTAAAGAACAATTGAAACATGACCTTATAACCGATCTTTACGGCTACGAGATACACGATACAGCAGCGTTGAAGACCCACTACAGGATATTGGGTGACCTGGCGTTTTACGATGGCGACAACGCCAAATCCTTAGCCTATTATGATACTTTGAGAGCGTTGGAAATAAAACCTGCGGCGAAAGCAACAAGCGCTTTGGTAAAAAGAAGTTTGATAGCGTCAGGCGACCCCGCAGCTGCAAATTATATCAGCAATTTTCGCAACATATTTACTAAAAGCGTAACTGCGATTCCATATATTTCCGCGGCGTCTTCATTACAGCGGATCAGGCAGCAATACGCCAACATGACGGCGGCCGAATTTGTTAAAATTGCCGCCAGCGATTTAAACCCGCCTATTGCCGCCGGCCCGCTTTCAGTAAGAAACGTGGATTACGTTTTGTTTTTGTTTTACGAGATGCATGACTTTGATAAGGTTAGCAAGGTTGTTTCCGCTGTTATGGATAGCCTAACCATGGCAAACGCACGCAACCAGGTTAATATTTGGCCGGCACGCGACCTGGAATTGCCGCCAGGAAAACCATATGCACCTGTGGTGATCTGCGTATTTGATGCCGGCACGGATATTTCTCTTTTTAAAGACAGGTTATACACAAATCCAAAAGAAAAAGTTGACGGCATCGATAACGACCATAATGGCTATATAGACGATATACATGGCGTAGCTTACGACCTGCAGGAGAATAAAGACAGCCAACTACTTCCGCCTTTAACAGCACAGCAAGAAAAATTATATCCTAATGCGTTAAGGCTAATGAGAGGTAACGGAGACGAAGAAGCCGGTATTGAAAGCGCCGATTATCATTATTATAAGGATGAGATAGCAAAAGCCAATGTGGTACAACGCGATTCTTTATGGGCGTTGATCAATTTTGTAGGCGACTATGCACACGGTACACACGTTGCAGGCATAGCCATGCGCGGCAACCCTTATGCACGCTTGCTAACGGTAAGGTTTAGTGAGGATGTGGGTTTCACGCCGAACGGAAAATCGCCTTGTGTTGAAACTGAGTTAAAAGTTGCCCAAAATTTAAAGGACCTGGTAAAATATTGGAAGGCTGCCAAAGTACGTGTAGTGACGATGAGCTGGGGCTATTTTATAAGCGATTACCAAAACGACATTCAAAAATACAATCCTAAAATGCCGGAACCTGAGCAAAAAGCTTTAGCCATAAAGTTATGGACCATGCGTAAAAATGCGCTTTATGAAGCTTTTCATGCTGCGCCAGAAATACTTTTCATATCTTCAAACGGCAATAAAAATTCTAATTCAAATATTGATTTGCGTTATCCGGCCGCGTTGGATCTGCCAAACATGATTGGTGTTGGCTCCGTTAACAGCGCTGGCCTCGAAACAGATTTTACAGCCACGGGAAACAAAGTTACAATTCACGCAAATGGTTACCTTGTAGAAAGCGATGCCCCAGGTGGCAAGAAAATATTGCTGTCCGGCACCTCTATGGCCACCCCTTATATCGCAAATTTAGCAGCAAAGCTTATTGCCGTCAAACCATCTCTCAGCCCGACTGAAATAGTCAGATTGATCAAAAGCGGCGCCGATGTTTCGGCGGATGGCCGCATTAAGCTTGTTAATCCCAAAAAGTCCTACAATTTATTGACCGCATCAAAATGACACCGACCTCTTAGTTAAAACACCATTTTTCTGAATCTTTTCTAACGAAGGCAGGGCATTGTTTTTAAACGGATAGAAAAGCCTTTGACGAAAGTAGAAGGCTTTTGTGTTTCAATATAGCGGGTTGATCCGGCTTCTTTAAAAGGTAAGCCCCAGTTGTAAGCCCGAACTTAATGACGGGGCCTGGTTATTACCAAAGCGTGCAGGCAATGCTACGGCGGTGAACAGGTTGCAATCTTTACCTCTTTTAATGATCTTGATAAGGGCAGGTGTAAAACCAAACCGGCCGCTGCTCTCAAAAGCCAGCCGCGAAACCAGCGTATAGCCACGTGTAAACCTGAACAAAGCACCCGGGTTAAATGCTACCGAACTAACTTTTGATATATTATGTTCGGTACGGATGCAGGGTGATATTTCGAAACTCACCCCAAAATGGTCACTTTTTAAAATATGCATACCAAAAGGGAATGACACCGTGTACGCATTGCCAAAGTTGCCGGTAAAATTTCTATTACTTAGGGTTTCAATTGGGTGATAAACGCTGAAATAGCCCACTATGCGGGGATAGGCCGGCATAGTTTGCTGGCTGTATGCACAGGTAAGCAGTAAAACGAAAGTTAAGAACAAGAAAACCAGGCGGATGGATTTTGCAGGACGGAGTTCAGAGAACATATTAAGGGGTTTCAAAATTAGAATAGATGATGAGGGGTCGCTAAAAATCCCTGGCAAAAGTATCAGCGCCGATAGGGTAAAAACATGCGCAGTATCACATAAAAAACAAATACACGTCAGTTATTGCCCGGATGGCTTTATAGATCGTTGACCAAAACAAAAAGAAATAATTCACAGGGCCTGGTTACCAACCTTAATTCGGTAAGGTTGGCAGCGGCAACTTTTGCAGGGTGTTTGAGGCGGCAACAGCAGGCGGGCATTGAGGTGGTTTTTATGACACCGGGATTAAATAGCGGATTGACCATTTTCAGTATCTTTATCAATAATTTGATAAAAAAATGCTGAAGGTATCTCTTAAATTATATAGCTGTTTCGTGGCTATATTTTTCACTCTGCATTGTTTCGCTCAAACGCCAATTGACACTACCGAAGCTGTTAATGCAGGCGGAATTAAGCAGGTGGTTACCGTACAGGGCGAAGATCGCACAAAACCTCTGTTCCTTTTCATAACCGGCGGCCCGGGTTCGGAGGGGATCTATAAGGAGAACCAAAGTTATCTTAACCTGTTAAAAAAGCATTTTGTAGTTATTGCCTGGGACCAGCGCAATTGCGGGCAAACATTAAAACTTAATCCATCACCCGTTAAACTTACAGTGAAGTTATATGAAAATGATACCCATGAACTGGTCTCGGCTTTATTGAAACAATTCCACCAAAAAAAGATGGTGATTATGGGTTGGTCCTGGGGAACAGTTTTGGGGTTTTATATGGCAGATAAGCATCCCGAACAAGTGTATGCCTATATCGCAGTGAGCCCGGCAATTAACCAGTGGGAAAGCGAACGGATCTCTTTAAAAGAATTGAAACAAAAGGCTGCAACTCAAAAAAACAAACGCGCCATCGCTGAGCTAAACAAAGTTAAAATCCCGTTTGAGAATGGGCTGCAAAATTACTACGACCGGAAATGGCTGTCTCTTTTAAATGGGGAAACCATTGATGACACCACAGAATTTAAAAAATACTTTCTGGAGAATTCTGAAATGACGGCGCTTTTTAAAGAAGCGAACTTTATCAATTTAACAGTTTCGCTGCCAAAAGTTAATTGCCCGGTTTATTTTTTTGTCGGACGGAAAGACCATCAAACAAATTATATAATCTCCGAAAAATATTATAAGCAGTTGGCAGCACCCAAAAAAGGACTGTTCTGGTTTGAAAAATCCGGCCACCTGATCCCGGTAACAGAGCCAGTGTTGTTGCAGGAAGATATAATATCACAAATATTGCCGCAATTAAACCTAAAAAATTAGATTAATAAAGTACGTTTAGCGCCTTATTTACTGCGTTTATCCGGTTGATTTTTTTAAGCAATGCTGATACAAATCCATAATACAACACCTGACGACATCCCGGCGATCTTCGCTCTTTACGAAGAGGCAATCCACTACCAGAAACAGGTTGGCAACAACTATTGGCTCGGTTTCGAAGTTGCGCTTATTGAAAAAGAAATAAGCGAGAACCGCCATTTCAAAATTCTCCTGGACGGAAAGATTGGCAGCACCTTCATGATCACACTGGACGACAAACTGATATGGAAAGGCTCGCAGGGTGACCCTGCTGTTTATATCCACCGTATTGCCACTGCACAAGCCAGCCGGGGGAATGACCTTGTTAAACATATTATTGAATGGGCCAAAACCTATGCTCAACAGCACCACCTATCATTTATCCGCATGGATACCGGCAGCGGCAACGACCGCCTCATCTATTATTACGTTCGCTGTGGCTTTACGATCATTGACACCAACACAACAGTTGCTTATACCCCTGAACTGCCGGCACACTATGAGAACGGGGTATTTACCCTGTTGGAAATGGTTGTGTAAAATATAAATTCCGATCATTGATAGCTGGACTACTGGCTTGGTGACCCTGCACTGCAATATATCATGGGAAGACGCAGGGTACTCTGCGAGAGACCACGCTAAAACGGGAAAAGTGTTGCCGCAATTTCCGTTTAAAAAGGGCACCGTGCGTGCAAAATTGGCACGCTGGAACGCTGTTGGAGTTCGCAAACCAGGATGCTTATGGCTACGGATCGCGCCGAAATCAAAAACTGAAAAACCGGCGCGCCAGGTGTCGTTTCAGATGGTATTTAAAAACTCAATCCCAAATGCCGTTCTGCGCGGTAAAGATCACCGGCATACCGCCTGTTACCGTAATGGTATGTTCGTGCTGCGCAACAAAACCGCCTTCATTGCCGGTTAATGTCCACCCGTCTGCCTGCGTTTCGGCGATGGTCGACCGAGTGGAGATAAAGGTCTCGATAGCCACTACAGAATTCTTTTTAAAACAAGCTGTGTTATACCGGTCGCAGTAGTTGGCCATCTCATGTGGCTCTTCATGCAGGGTGCGCCCGACACTATGCCCGGTGAGGTTTTTGATCTGTTTGTGCAAATGCCGTATGGCAAAATAGCAGCAGCGCTAAAATTTTAAGGTATTTCATTATTTAATGTTTCAATTGATCGAAAAACAAAAACAACAAAGAATTTTGATAAATAAAACGATTTAGCAAATTCCAACGACCAGAATTGATTTAGAATTATAAAATGTATGAAGACAGGCCGCACGCGGGATATAACTTGCATTTTAGGAATAAAAACAATCTCAGGCCGGCAAGGGTAATGTGAAACAGAAACTGCTGCCTTCGCCCGGTTCACTGGCAATAAAAAATGTACCCTTATGTTTTTTAACGATCTCGGAGGCAATATAAAGGCCCAGGCCAACACCCTGGAAGAGCATTGCTGTTTCGCTTACTCTGTAAAAACGCTGAAACAATTGATCGATCTCGTTTTTTGCTATCCCAATTCCAAAATCCTGAACAGTCACTACCAGATCGCCTGATTCAACTTTAGCTTTCACCAAAACCTTGTTGGCATCCGGAGAATACTTAATGGCATTTGTTAACAAGTTGACCAGTACCTGTTCAATCCGGAACTGGTCGCCGGCGTACAGGATATCAGTCGAATTTTCCAGCATGATCTCATGGTTGTTTGCGGTAAGCTGGATATTGGCAATGCTATTGGTGAGTGCATCCGGAAAATAGAAGGCGGCTATATTCAGGTCGATCTGGCCAGAATTAATCTTGGTTACATCCAGCAGGTCTGCAATCAGTTTCTCCAGTCGTTTAATACTGTGGCCTGCGTTTAAAATAAATGGAAAATGTTTATTGGCCCGGTCAGTCGTTTTTTCAAGCAACTGATTTATGGCTTTTATATTGGTCAATGGTGTCTTGAATTCATGACTAACCATATTAAAGAATTCATCCTTTTTTGCCTCTGCTGCCGCGCGTCGTACTTTTTCCTGTTTCTGCACCAATAGTTCGCGATTGGCAATGATCAGTTCGGCGGCGCGTTTCGCTTTTTCTTCATCCTGGTAGCCCAACTCGTCCAGCGCTATGATCAGTTCGGCAGCCCGCTTTTCCTTTTCGCCGTTTTGGTAAGTCAATTCTTTATTGGCAATGATCAGTTCATTTGCCCGTTTTTCCTTTTCTTCGTTCTGGAAAACCAGCTCAAGGTTGGCTATAATTAGCTCAGCCGCCCTTTTTTCTTTTTCTTCATTTTGAAAAATCAACTCCAGGTTCGCAATGATCAGTTCGGCAGCACGCTTTTCCTTTTCCTCATTTTGAAAAAGCAGCTCCTTATTGGCGATGATCAGTTCGGCCGCCCGTTTTTCCTTTTCCTCATTCTGAAAATGCAACTCCTTGTTGGCAATGATCAGTTCGGCTGCGCGTTTTTCCTTTTCCTCATTTTGAAAATGCAATTCGGTATTAGCCAACAGTAGCTCGGCTGCCCGCTTTTCTTTTTCGTCATTTTGAAAAAGCAGTTCTTTGCCGGCAATGATCAATTCTGCGGCACGTTTGCCTTTTTCTTCGTTTTGAAAATCCAGCTCCCTGTTAGCGACAATGAGCTCCCTGGCGCGGTTTAGTTTCTCCCAGTTCTGAAATTCCAGCTCAATATTCGCCAGGCTGAGTTCAGCAGCCCGCTTTTTCTTCTCTTCGTTCTGAAAGTCAAGTTCGATATTCGCCAGGATCAACTCTGCTTCCAGTCTTGCTTTTTCCTCATTGGCAATCACCAATTTTTCTGAAAGCTCATCCCTTCCCATCATACGCTTTAACCTTATTTTTAAATAAAGATATCCTGACTGTCCGAACAGGTGGTATCAAAGTGAAAAATTAATTTTGAGGTGCTAAGCTTAAAAAAATCGGAACTGTGCAATATAACACAATAAACATGCCGCATTTGGTAAAATAGTAAACAGCAACGAAATGGTTTTCAACATCCCTGCAGGCGCCCTTTAAAAGTATTTACTAAAACACCATTTAAATACACAGGTCGGGGTTGGAATCATCAGGGCTTTTAGGGCCGGTGAAAGTTGAGGTGATTAAATATTAAGTTACAGGAGCTAAGTTTTTCTTCGCTCCCGCAAGCGGTATTGTAGCGTTGACTTGTCCTAAAAAAAGTTGACTGATTTTTAATAAATAAAGATAGTACATTATTGTTGTTTGTTTGTCCTGTTAAGATGTGGGTAACGCGCAGCGTTATCCACATCTTAACAGGTTTTTCTTTTTTTGCTTCTTTTTTTCTTTTTAAAAAGCTATCCATTTCTGTTG
>NZ_CAIWNH010000085.1 GCF_903913935.1 uncultured Mucilaginibacter sp. | reverse complement strand
CAACAGAAATGGATAGCTTTTTAAAAAGAAAAAAAGAAGCAAAAAAAGAAAAACCTGTTAAGATGTGGATAACGCTGCGCGTTACCCACATCTTAACAGGACAAACAAACAACAATAATGTACTATCTTTATTTATTAAAATCAGTCAACTTTTTTTAGGACAAGTCATACAAAAGAGCCTGTTTTTTTATAACGCCGCATAGAATGCCAAACTCTCGCAAAGCTCGGCATCGGTACAAATATGATCAAGTGTACACTTGCCTATGCTTTCCAGCAAAGTGCAGTTGATCTTACCGTTCTGGTTCTTTTTGTCTTTAAGCATGATCTCGCAAAGGGTAACAAAATTTGCAGTCGCGAGCGGATATTTTGGATACAGACTGCCGATCACTTCTACAATTTCATCGAGCTCTTCCTTTTTTAGCCCTGTTTTTTTGTATGATAAATAAGCTTCGCAGATCATACCAATGGCGATGGCTTCGCCATGGGTCAGCGGGTCGCCGTCATTGATCAATGAGTTGGTTTCAACAGCATGCCCAACGGTATGCCCAAAGTTAAGGGCCTTGCGGATGCCTTTTTCAGTAGGGTCCTCAACAACCACTTTGTTTTTGATCTCAACCGACCAGTAGATCAATTCTTCATCCGGTAAGCTTAAATCGCTCGCCTTTAACCGTTCCCAATAGGCCGAATCAACGATTAGCCCGTGTTTCAGCATTTCGGCAGTGCCCGAAAGTATTTGCCTTGCAGGCAGTGTTTTTAAGAAATCATAATTGATAAACACCGCTTTTGGCTGGGTAAAGGTACCGATGATATTTTTTATACTGTTAATATCAATACCGGTTTTCCCGCCAACTGAAGCATCTACCTGCGACAGCAAGGTTGTGGGTACATGTACAAAATCGATGCCCCTTTTATAGGTTGATGCGGCAAAACCACCCATATCGCTGATCACACCGCCACCCAGGTTTACCACTAAGCTTTTCCGGTCAGCAGCAAAATCTATCAGCGTCCGCCAGATACCTATACAATAATCTATATCTTTATTTTCTTCCCCGGCGGGGACCTCGATCAGGTCGTAATTGTCATCATCGCCCAATTCAGCTTTTATAGCCGGAAGGCAATGCGCCCCGGTGTTTTCATCAGTCAGAATAAAAAACCTTGAATAATTTCCGTCTTTTATAAAATTTACCAGTTCAGCAATGCTGTTTTCAAAAAATATGGGGTAATTGTCGCTTTGTATCGTCTTCATATATTAAATTACACGGATAGTTTCTCCCCTGAATTCCACGGTATCACCGGGTTTTACTTTCAGGCGTTTACGGTAGTCAACCTGGCCATTATACTTTACTTCACCCTCTGTTACAACTATTTGCGCTTCTCCTCCGGTTTGTACCAGGTTAGCTGCTTTTAACAATTGGATGAGGGGGATATAATCGCCGTTAACTTTAAACTCTATCATGCGGGCGCAAAAATAAACTATTCGCTGAATAATGATATATGTTAGCTGGTAATTTATAATTTTGTTGCGCGTTCAGCGGGTTTATAGATCATAGTTCATGGTTCATAGTTGATGGTAAGCAGTTTCAGCTATAGACTTTTAACTATGAACCATGAGCCATGAACCATGAACTATGAACATAACTGACCAACTTTCCTTCGAAAACACGGAGATCGCTTTCCGCCATTCTTCCGATGCGGACCTAAAACGCGCCTACTGGCTGTTCAGGGTCATCAATGTTAATTTTTTAGTGAAAATAGGGCCGCCGATTACCAATTTCGCTATGAAACTGGGTTTGCCTATTAACGGGCTCATAAAGGCCTCCATTTTTAAACATTTTTGCGGCGGCGAAACCATCAGGGAGTGCGAAGGCACGATACGAAGCCTTAACGACGGAAATGTTGGAACAATTCTCGATTTCTCAATAGAGGGGCAGGATGACGAACAAGCCTTTAACAGCACAAGGGACGAAATTATCAGGACAATTAAACGGGCGGTTAAAGATAAGTCGATACCGCTTACGGTATTTAAAGTTACCGGGACCATACGGCATGCGTTATTGGAGAAACTGGATGCTGGAACAGCATTAAGCGCAGCAGAGCAGGAAGAGTGGCAAAAGGCGCAGGATCGCGTGCTGTCGATCTGTGAGAAAGCCTATTCGGTTGGCATACCAGTGATGATCGATGCCGAAGAAACCTGGATCCAAAAAACAATCGACGCGCTTACTATGAATATGATGCTGCGGTTTAATAAGGAAAAAGCAATTGTTTACAATACTTACCAGTTATACCGGCATGATAAATTGCAGTCATTAAAAGACGACCATTTAAAGGCCCAAAAACATGGCTGCATATTGGGGGCAAAGTTAGTGCGCGGCGCCTATATGGAAAAAGAACGCGAACGTGCTGTGTTAAAAGGTTACCCCTCGCCCATTCAGCCCGACAAAAAATCAACTGACAGGGATTATGATGCTACATTGGAGTACTGTACTGACCATATCGGCGAGATAGCTTTTGTAGCGGGAACCCATAACGAAGAAAGCTGCCGGGTTTTGGCGGATATGCTAAATAGAAAAGGGATCGATCATAAACACCCACATGTGTATTTTTCGCAGCTTTTAGGAATGAGCGATAACCTAAGTTTTAACCTGGCTAATGTGCGCTATAACGTTGCCAAATATGTGCCTTATGGCCCAATTAAAGCAGTATTGCCCTATCTTTTCAGGCGGGCCCAGGAAAACACAGCTATAGCGGGTCAAATGAGCCGCGAACTGGGTTTGATTGTGAAAGAAGTGAAGAGAAGAAGGCTAAAGGCGAAAGGTAAAAGGTAAAAGGTAAAAGGCTTTTTTTTGTTTAACCTTTAACTTTTCACCTCATTTTTAAAAAGCGCCTTGATAGTATCCGGTGCTGTCATTAAATAGGTGTTGATCCCCAGTTTTTTGGCGCCTTCAATATGTTGCGGGCTGTCGTCAATAAACAGGGTTTCGGCTGGATCAAGGTTATTTTCCATTAATACCTGCTCAAAGATCTCCGCTTCCGGTTTGCGTTTCCCCAGCAAGTGTGAATAGTATATTTTTTCGAACAAATGGTCATTACTCTCAAAACCGAAATCATCTTTCAGGTATTTCATGATATGATCGAAGTGGATTTCGTTAATATTGCTCAATAAAAACGTACGGTATTTCGATTTAAGATTTAAAATTAATTCGTGGTTGCCTTGCGGAATGCCAACAAGCAGGCTGTTCCAGGCATGGTCGATCTGCTGATCAGTCAAATTTGGCTTGCGGGTGATCTCTTTGATGCGTTCCCTGAAGCCAATGGCGTCGATGTCCCCTCTTTCAAAAGCGGTAAAAACCGGGTCCTGTATTTTATGGCTGTAAAAATCATTTGCATTGTCAATGCCTAATTCTTTCCAGGCTTCCTGGCTTTTGGCGAAGTCGAGGCTAAAAATTACATTGCCGTAATCAAATATGATGTTTTTGATGTTTTGCATAGGTGAAATCATGATCGCAAATATCTAAAAATCGAAACGTCAACCAATAGCATTGTTAAAAAACAAAAATTTCGTTTCGTGATAATTATAAAATTTCTACATTTGCAGCCTGAATAGCGGTTTCGGCACTTCGTGTTGAAATTGTTCAGGAAAAACCGGCGCCTATAGCTCAGTCGGTTAGAGTAGAAGACTCATAATCTTTTGGTCCCTGGTTCGAGCCCAGGTGGGCGCACTTCGAAAAAAAGCTGTTTCTTTGTAAAGGAAACGGCTTTTTTTATGCATACAGGGCACTTTTGAGGGCCCGCTTATCTTGAAACGACGACCGTCGTATCGTCAGGATTTACACAGTTTTTTGTTGAACTTCACGCAAAACCGGTACAAATACGGTACAAAAGTTTTGCGTACTAAAAAAAAATTAAATGGCTACTGTATGCGCAAAGGTTTTAAAACACCATCTGAAGGCGGATGGTACTTACAATGTGAAGATCAGAATTTTTCATAAAAATGAAAAAAGGTATATTGATACCGATCACTATGTTACGGATAAACAATTGTCCCGAAACATGGCAATTAAAGACCCTATCATCAACCGGAAAGTCAATCAAAAGATTGATGATTACAGAATCGCTATAAGCGATTTGGGTGAGAAACTGGAATTCTTCAGCGCAGAAGCGTTAAGGGATTATCTTGCTAATAAAAATGCGGAAATAAATTTCATCCAGTTTTGTGACGATCATATCAGGCAATTGAAAAAGGATAAACGTGATGGCACGGCTTCCAACCAAACTACGGTAAGAAACAGCCTCGTCGATTTTTATAAAAGAGAAAAAGTGTCCATACTTGAACTCACCGCTGCGATGTTAAAATCCTATGCACGGTTTTTACGGAGCAAACGTACAATGACAAGAATTAACCACTTGGGTAAAGAAGTAACTACCGAAAGCGCTGGATTAACAGATAGCGGACTTTACAATCACATGAGGGATTTAAGAACTTTATTTAATGCAGCCAGAGATAAATACAATGATGAGGATTTAGGCATTATCAGAATCCCTCATTATCCGTTTAAAAAATATAAAATAGGCAGCCCCCCCGAGACGGAGAAACGAAATATCACCATCCAGCAGGTGAATATGATCAGGGATAGCCAGACTAAGCCGGGGAGCCGCGCAGAACTCGCTAAAGAATTGTTCATGCTCTCCTTTTTCCTCTGCGGGATGAATGCAGTTGATCTTTACAACTGCACCAAAGAGAATATTAAAAAGGGCCGTTTAGTGGATATTCCGGATAGCTTGACCAGGCGATTCCGTAGGATGTAGAGCACCGATTTGTGTAATAAGTTAAAGAAAATTAAATTGACAATCAAT
>NZ_CAIWNH010000084.1 GCF_903913935.1 uncultured Mucilaginibacter sp. | reverse complement strand
CCCCAAAACCCCAAAACCCCTCCTTCTAAATTTAAATATTTTTAATCTAATTCAATTCATTTGTAGCAACGTTCACACCACACGCCTCCACATAAAATTTCTTCACACTTATTAACGGTACTATATTTGCGTGACTCGTTGCATATTGAACACTTTCTCAGTAATTTAGTTTAGGTTATTGTGTGTTTTTCCTACTTACACTTCAACATATTCATCTGTTGTATTAAATTTTTTAATAGCCACTCTTTTTTTATAGGCTTCATAACCTATCGAATAATTTGTAATTGTGCCTTTAATTTTGCCGTCATCCTGCAAAGTAAGATCCATCATACTGGTGCTGGTTTCCTTTTGCGGTAGGTTTAAATCTATCCAGTAGGAGGGTTTGTCCAGGTTGAAAACCCGCCCCCGGTCGTTCAGGCACTTTAAAGGAAGCATTCCGAATGTCATTAAAGGATCGGTGGCATCCAGCAGGTAAATTTTGTCGCCGATATTTGCCTTCGCTATAATATAATTAAATTTGTTTTTAGCCGGGTAAATGTCGTTTAGCAAACCATTCTCGCGAGTGGATAACAATACGGCTTCGGTGTTTATGCCGGCGCCATTCAGCGCTATGATCAAAGACATATTGATATCACCAACACTACCGGTATGTGATTCAAATGCTTTTTTAATTCCGTCGCTTCCATAGCCAATATAATCATTCCATTTATACCATTTTTGCAGATAGGCATAAATAGCTTTGGCCTTTTCCAAATCGTCAGTTTTGCCTGCATAGGCGGGTAAAACCCTGTCTTTAAGCAAATCTTTACGCTTTAGCTGGCCGCCAAAATCATAATCCGATTTCAAGTAATAGTCAATGTCCTTCCATTCCTTTGTCTCTTTAACCGCGGTGCCTGTGTATGGGTCGGTATAATCCACAAGGTCGAACGAGATGGTTGAAATATAGTTTAGCGTAGAAGTCATGTCTTCCTCTTCACTAAATGCTGGTATATCGCTCATGCCATAAATAATGTCTGAGCAGTCGCTGCTTGCGCCATGGGTTGAAAAGCAACCATTTAAAACAGATGAACTGTTTTTTGTGACTTTTAAATAACCCCTTAAGGATGCATTGTAGGTAAAATGCCCGGGAATTACTGATTCAAATTCTGAGTACACTTTTGGGATATCCGACTGAAACGGCCAGGGCTGGAAATGTTCAAGGCATAGGTTTAAAGGGCGGACAAGCCTGTAGGTATATTCAATTACGCAACCATTCGTTAACGCAGGCATTGTAAATTTAAATGTACTCTGGTATTTATAATCCCTGGTGGTATAAACCTTCTTCGGATCAAAATCGACTTTTTTAATCGCGCCGTCTGCGTCCGCGTAATACGTTGTTCCGGTAACTTTCTCCACTTCATCCGTTAGTGAATGATCATCATTGTTCCTGAGTTTTATCTCCTTTGTCGCCTCGTCGAAACCTTTATTGTCAAAAATCTTTATTTTAACATGGTATTCAAACATTACCTTAAGGTTGTCATCGTTTGCCACAGCAATCTGCGCTTTGCCGTATTCGCGTAAAACCACCGCGTGCGCCGAGGTGTCTTTGGCATACTTTTTCATGTTAAGCTCATCGGTTGAAATTTGCCCGTAAGGGAAATCCTGTGCAGCAGCAAGTTGTACAAAGCAAAAAGAAAGCACCAGGATAAGGAAGGTTCTCATTAAATTAAATCAATTTAGGTGGGGTTAAAATTATGGTACAATTAAATAAATTTAAATGGTATTAAAAATTTATTGTACAAATTCTTTTTATGACTTTTGCGGCATCGAAACCGGGCAAAAGAAGCCTGGTGATAAATAAAGTGGATTTTTAAAAAATTTGGCGTAAATTCCAACCGGTAATAAAAACAAATACCCTTCTGATGAAATTAAATTTAAAGCGGCCATTGGCTTTTTTTGATCTTGAAACTACAGGTACCAATATCGGTTCCGATCGTATTGTTGAAATATCAGTTATTAAACTTTTTCCTGATGGCAGCGAAGAGGTAAAAACCTGGCGGATCAACCCAGGTATGCCCATTCCGCTTGAATCATCATTGGTACATGGTATTTATGATGAGGATATTAAGAATGAGCCTCTTTTTAAGGAGGTTGGTCAATCTGTTGCTGAGTTTATTGCTGACAGTGATCTGGCGGGCTATAATTCAAATAAGTTTGATATCCCCGTGCTGATGGAGGAGTTTCTAAGGTCCCGGATTTCGTTTGATCTGGAAGGACGTCATTTTGTTGACGTGCAGAACATATTTCACCAAATGGAGCAGCGTACGCTGAAGGCAGCCTACCAGTTTTATTGCGATAAACCGATCATTAATGCGCACTCAGCAGAGGCCGATACCCGCGCTACCATGGAAGTATTGATTGCGCAGGTTGCGCGATACGAAAACACCGAATGGGAAGATAAAAAAGGTAGCAAACAGGTGCCTGTGATCAATGATATTGAAGCCTTACATAAATTTACCAACCTTAACCGCCCCGTTGATTTTGCAGGCCGGATGGTTTTTAATGATGATGGCGAGGAAATTTTTAATTTTGGTAAACATAAAGGCAAAACGGTAGAGGAAGTTTTCAGGATAGAACCAAGTTACTATTCGTGGATGATGCAGGGTGATTTCCCGCTTTATACCAAACGCAAGCTGGAAGAGATCTATAACCGCTGGAATGCAAAGAAAGTTGCTGAAAGACAGCCTAAACCTGTACAGCAAAAGCAGCCGGAACAACCCGCAGTTACTGAGAACAAAGCCCCCGTTAAAACTGAAACGGCTAATAAACCATATTCGCCAAAACTCAACTACAATAACGCTCCTGAAAGGAAACCGTTTAAGCAAAAAGACGAAACACCGGCAAAACCAGTAAACGAGGACATGTTGAAAATGCTTGCGGATAAGTTTAAGAAGGGTTAATTAGTGATTGTTAGCGATTAGCTGTTGGAAGATTGTACTGTTGGAAAGTTGCAAGTAGTGCTCAAATAATTTTGTTTGTTAAATCAAATTCAGGAATAAAGGAAATTTGACTCAAGACTTACGGCTAAAGACTTTTGACTTGACACTGGATTTAGCTTTTCAGAAAATCAATGTTTCTTTTTAAACCTTTAAATTTAGTTCTTTTTACTGCCGAATTTTTAAAAACCTTTTGGAAAACATCTTCTGTAATATCTTCCCAGTCCTTTTTATTTAATTCAAGCAGTTCCGGTTTGGGCTTAAACGCGGGGTCGGAATGCAGTACTGAAAACTTGTTCCAGGGGCAAACATCCTGGCATACGTCGCAACCAAACATCCAGTTATCCATTTTTCCATTGAATTCCGCCGGGATCTCGTTTTTAAGTTCGATGGTAAGGTAGGAGATGCAACGGCTGCCATCTACAATATAAGGGGCAACAATGGCTTCAGTCGGACAGGCGTCAATACAAGCAGTACAGGTACCACAATGGTCGGCCGCAGGGGCAATATCGTAATCAAGTTCAAGATCTATGATCAGTTCGGCCAGAAAGAAAAAAGAGCCAACTTTTTTGCTGATGAGGTTGGTGTTTTTACCGATCCAGCCAAGCCCCGCTTTTTTCGCCCATGCTTTATCTAATACCGGGGCTGAATCAACAAAGGCCCGGCCGTTTACCTCGCCTATTTGCTCCTGGATAATGGTTAATAACAGCTTTAGTTTATCTTTTATAACCTGGTGATAATCATCACCATAAGCATATTTTGATATTTTAGGGCTTAAGGGATCTGACTGTCGCTCAGCGGTGAAATAGTTTAGGCCAAGGGATATTACAGATCTGGCTCTATCAACCAATAAACGGGGGTCAAGGCGTTTATCGAAATGGTTTTCCATATAATGCATTTCGCCCTGCATGCCTTTTTTTAGCCAGGCTTCTAACCGGGGGGCCTCATCTGCTAAAAATTCAGCTTTTGAAATTCCGCAGAACATAAAGCCCAGGTTTTTGGCTTCTTTTTTTATAATTGAAGTATAAATTGTCCTGTTTTGCGGCATCGGTACAAATATATTGATTAGCAACACTTGAAATATTAAAAATATCAACCATTTATTAACTGAAAGTGAAATAAATCAACAAAAAAGTACTATTAATTAAATTTCGGTTCAGTTATTGTAGTTGCATTAACAGACAATTTTATTTATGCTTCAGCTCATCAATAATTTACCGCCTCATGTTGCAGGCTTGCATGCTTTTGCTAATGTTGCTGAAATTGAATATAAGGATGCATTATTACCGTTGATAGATAACCTGCTTAAAAAGAGCAAACGAATTAATTTTGTGCTTGTGCTCGAAACGGATATTGTCAATTTCGCTTCGGGTATTTGGTGCGGGAATTTAAAAATAGGGTTGAAGTATTTTTTCAAATGGAATAAAATTGCCATCGTAACTGATCAAAAAATGGTTTTGGGGTATAGCGATCTTTTTAAATACCTGGTACCCGGGAAATTTAGAAATTTCAGGATAGATCAAATAGACCAGGCTATCCGGTGGGTGTCGGCAAAATAATCGGGGTGTTTAATTTAAAGAAAACCAGTTAATGCTGATCAAAAAAGCCAACCTGCCGTAAAAAAGCAACCTGGTTGAAATAATCGGTTTCCTTAATTATCTTGTTGCCTTTAATTGTAAAGACAGCACAATATTCAAGCGTATATTTCTTATCTTTCATATATGCAGGTGTATTTGCTACTGGCTTAGATAAAGTGCCGCTCACTGTATATTCTGCTACAACATATTCACCGGTATAAATGATATGGTTTACTTTGTATGCAAGGTCGGGCGTTGAGGCAAAATACCGGGTGTAAACTTCAATGATCCCAGCATGGCCGGTTTTAGCGCCTTCCCAGTTTGGCGAATATACGTTGGCGCTATCGGTATACCCTGCGGCAATAGCTTTAACATCGTGTTTGGTTAATGCTTCAAAATGAGTGGCAATTAAACCTGCTGATTGAGAATAAGTATAATCAGCTGCCGTTAGCAGGATTAGTGCGGTAATTATAAAGGGTTTTGATTTCATGGCTCATAGGTGAAATCTCTTATAAATATAAACCATAATCCTGGTGAATAAAAAATGCTAAATTCCGACCTGAAGTTAAATCGGTATACGGAATTCAGCATTTTAAATTTTCAAACCTTCCCTTTAGGGGGCCGTGGCTTAAAAGCTGTGCCTTACACTATTACTGAAGGTTTTAGTTGTCCAGTACCCGCTATCCAGGATGCGCCTAACGGTCATTAAAGGCATTTCCGGATCGCGCTTGTCAGCTAATTGGAACGCCAGTTTAAATCCATGTTTTTTCACTTCCGGCAACACTGGTTTTTTCCATACGCCGAACGGATATGCAAAATAATCAATCTTTTTGCCGGTTATTTCTTCCAGCTTTTTTGTTGGTTTTTCAATTTGAACTACCCAATCATCTTTCTTCGGGTTTGGATCGTGTTTATAGCGGTCAACACGGTGATGGTCCCAGGTATGAGCGGCAATAACGTTTCCCTCGTCTGATAGCTGTTTAATTTGCTCTTTGGTCATGTAGTGCGGGCGACCTATGGAGACCGTCATCACAAAAAACACACCTTTAAAGCCATATTTTTTTAACTCAGGGCGGGCAATGGTAAACTGATCAAGGTCGGTATCATCAAAAGTGAGCATGATAGGCTTACTTGGCAATGCTGTTCCTTTTGTCAGGTAATCAAACAACTGATCAGGCAGAATAGTATGGTAGCCACTATCTGCGAGCATTTTGATGTGCTGTTTAAACGCAGCGATGGGAATGATATAATCTTTAGATGTTTTGGAGTCTTTTGGTGTCCAATCGCGGATCTGGTGATAACAAACGATGGGTACTTGTTTGCGGGCCATAATAGCAGCACTGTTGCCTTGTGCAAGCGAGGTTAAGCCTATTAAACAAAAAATGGAGGCTGAAAGCAGTTGTTTTATCATAATTTATCAGATGAAATGAGGTGGGCAAATGTAATGATTTTGCTTTTGACTAATAGAGGCAGATTATAGTTTAAAGTTTGACAATATTAAAAATAGTTAATGGCAGGCTTACCATCTGTGCCGGTGGAATTCGTGGGAAAACGATATCAAGCTATAAAACAATCCTTTTACCCTCATTAATTGATCGTTTGGCAGCGTCCAATATCTGCATCACTATCATGTTATAGTTTAATGAAGATTGATCGTCGTTCCCGCTGATCTCACCGCGTAATACAGCCGTTAAATAAATAATCGGGTCGTTAACAGGAGCGGGGAGCGGCGAAGCAGTTTTTGCGCCTTTTATGTTCTCACGCATTCTGCTCACAATGCTTTTTCCGTCCAGGGCATGCAGGTAACCTGTCTCTCCAAATATTTCCATGTCCTTGATACTAAAAGGCCAGTTCCACGATGCTTCTATCTGCCCGCTGGCGGTGGGGTATTCTACCAGGATGGTAGCGTCATCCTCCACTTTCGGATAAATTTCCGGTTTGTAATGATGGGCGATTGCAGTAACTGCAATCGGCTTTTGGCCATGCATAAACCAGGTCATCAGGTCGGCGCCATAGCAGCCAAAATCGTTTAACGGACCTGCACCGTTCAATACAGGGTCTGTTAACCAGCTTAAAAATTCCTTACTGCAGCCAATTTCTATTGG
>NZ_CAIWNH010000083.1 GCF_903913935.1 uncultured Mucilaginibacter sp. | reverse complement strand
TTCAAAGTGTTTAGTGTTAAATGGTTGTAAAATACAACTATTGCTATCAGCACTTTATACGAAACAGGGGTACTATTTTGTTTGGATTTTTTAAAAAAAATAAAAAGCCCATCTCCTTAGTCAGGAAACGGGCTTTTTAACGAATATTTTGTTAACCTTATTTTAAGGCGTTTACAAATTTAGTAAGCTTTGATTTATTGTTCGATGCTTTGTTTTTATGAATAACATTCTTTTTGGCCAAACGGTCAAGCATCGAAATTACTTTTGTTAAAAGAGGTGCCGCATCAGCCCTGATGGTAGTTCCTCTTAATTTTTTAATGGCGTTCCTGGTGGTTTTAGCCTGGTACCTGTTGCGTAAGCGCTTCGCAGCGTTAGAGCGGATCCTTTTTAATGATGATTTATGATTTGCCATTGTATAGCTTTGTTATTCTTTTTCTTTTATTTTTAAGGACTGCAAATATAGGATGATTATTTTAAAAATCAAACATCTTTTTTATTATTGTTGTAAGTTGAAATGTTTGAAGGTTGGAATGTTTTTAAATGATAAAACTTATTGGCCCAACATTACAACTTTTCAACTTTAAAACCTTCCAACATCTATATTTGAAAATGAAAAAAGCCTTCAGGATATGCGTTGGATGTATATTGATCTTTCTCTCCAGCTCCTGGGGTTTTTATGCGCATTACCGCATCAACAGGCTGGCTGTTTTTACGCTGCCTGCGGCGATGGAAGGGTTTTATAAATCCAACATTGATTACATTACCCAACATGCCGTTAGCGCTGATAAAAGACGTTACGTCGACTCCACCGAAGCACCACGGCATTACCTGAATGCCGATCACTACGGTAAAAATCCATTTGCAAAGATCCCGCAGAATTGGGATGACGCAGCCATAAAATATTCCGCAGATACTTTGCTCAAATATGGAACGGTGCCATGGGTTATTCAAAACAACTATTACCGGCTGGTAAAAGCCTTTAAGGAACATGATACCACCGCCATTTTAAATACCTCGGCAAACCTTGGCCATTATATTGCCGATGCACATGTTCCGCTGCACCTTACACAAAACTATAACGGGCAGTTAACCCGCCAAACGGGCATCCATGCGCTGTGGGAAAGCCGGCTTCCGGAGCTTTTTGGCGACCATTATTACTATTATATTGGCAAAGCCCGGTATATTAACGACCCATTGAAAGAAGCTTTTAAAATATGCCGGGCATCCTATAATGAAGTCGACTCTGTTTTGCGCTTTGAGCGAATCCTGAATAAAACTTTCCCTTCATCAAAAAAATATGTTACCGTAAAGCGCAGCAACAAACAGGTAAAGGATTATTCCTTCACTTATTCAAAAGCCTATCAAAAAATGCTGAACCGGATGGTGGAACGCAGGATGCGATCGGCGATTCTGGCTGTCGGCAGCTATTGGTTTTCGGCCTGGGTGGATGCCGGGCAGCCCGACCTTAATAAACTCATCAAACAACCGCTAAGCGAGGCAGATAACAAAACGATCGCAAAGGAAGAAACTTGGTTCAAAGCCGGAAAATAATTAGCTTTAACTCATTGATATGAGAAAAAAAGCGGCAGTCCTTTATAATAAAAATAATCGCATCGAGTGGCGCAGTCACGAACCATCCCGGCTAGAAACTTTCAGCGATGCCGTTTTTGCCTTTGCAGTAACCCTGATCATTGTTTCGCTGGAAGTACCTAAATCGTTTACCGAATTATTTGAAACTATGAAGGGGACCTTAAGCTTCGCCGCTTGTTTCGGGGCCCTATTCCAGATCTGGAACCAGCAGAATATCTTTTTCAGACGCTATGGTTTACACGATAGTGCTACCAACACACTGAATGGGGCACTCCTTTTTGTTGTACTGCTTTATGCTTACCCGCTGAAATTTTTATTTAGCCTGCTGTTCGACAATAACTCGTTTATAGAAAGCGGCCATGCCCGCGAGATGATCAGCACCGCCCAGATGCCGGCGCTCATGTTAATTTATGGTGCAGGTTTTACGGCTATCAACCTGCTGTTCTATTTAATGTACCTAACGGCAAAAAAACACACCAAAGACTTGAAGCTAAAACCAGTTGAAATATATGAAACCCAAACCGTTATTTACGTCAACCTAACGCTTACGCTTATTGGCATTACGGCCATGTTACTAGCGTGGTTAGTACCTGTGGAATATTCCGGCCCTTCCGGGTTCACTTATATGCTGATTGGCCCTGCCTATTGGTTTTGGTATAGTTTTCGGGCCAAAATTGCCAGGAAAAAATTCAAAGCTATTGCTGAACCTGCTTCTTAGTCATCCTGCTTTTAATAGCCGCGTAAATGGGCGGGATAATGGATAGTAAGATGATCACGATGCCTACCATAGAAAAATGCGTTTTAAAGAAAGGCACGTTACCTAAAAAATAGCCTGAAAAAAGGAACACAATTATCCACGCCGCACCGCCGATGATGTTATATAAACTGTACTTGAGGAACGGCATTTGGCTCACCCCGGCAACAAAAGGCGCAATGGTACGGATGATCGGCATAAAACGGCTAAAGATCACCGCAAGCGCCCCGTGTTTTTCAAAAAAAGCGTGGGTTTGATTGTAATATTCCAGCTTTAATATCTTGTTTTCCGGTTTAAATACCTTGTGGCCAAAATATCCGCCCAGTAAATAATTGACAGTATTGCCTGTAAATGCCGCCGCGATCAATATAATCGTCAGCATAAAAATATTTAAACCTGTACCGCCACCGGCTATTAAAGCGCCTGCAGCAAAAAGCAGCGAATCACCGGGTAAAAAAGGGGTAACTACAAAACCGGTTTCAGCAAAAATAATGACGAATAATATGAGATAGGTAAGCGCATGATACTGGCTGATAATGGCTGACAAGTGCTTGTCAATATGTACGATAAAGTCGATGAGGCTTTTTATAATTTCCAAGGCGATTTATTTTTTTCCAAAAATATAAATTTTAATCAGTTAATAGTTCTATAGATTGACTGTATCAAAAAAGCTAATTAATCAACTTCCCGCTTTATCGTCTCACCCATCTACTTATTAACTATCGTCGCCGCATTAAATGCTGCCGTATCAGCCCTTGAAGTGTATCCATAAGCATATAGCGTGTATAAACGCCCGTCCTGGATGGTTACCGGCGTTAGCTCCTTGATGACAGTAGTGGTGCCGGTTGGCTGGATCTTGAGGTCGTAATTCCCTACGGGCAATTCGATGTACTTGCTGATCTTTTGATAAGCAACACCAGAAAATAAAGGAGAGTCATTGGCTAAAACATCCAGGCCGCCTGTAGCCGATGGCGAGGCGTCAACAAACCTGATCTTTCCCCGGCCGGGTGTTGGGGTACCTGCAGTATCCACGGTGAATATGGTGGTGTCTGAACCGTCTCCCCGCGAACCAACAATAAACAAAGAATATTTTGCCCTGACTGTCAAAACATCTGACCGGGTAAGGTAAGTGGTTCCAGAATATTGAACCGACCTGATCTGGTACGGCACATCGGTTGAGGGCACATAAAAATACCCCTGCCTTACGCCAAAAATGTAGGGGGCTGAGTTAACCTGCTTATTATCAATAAACAAGCTGACGGGCATCATATCCGGGCTTAAATTTAAAATCTCATATTGAATATTAAGCCCCTTCGGGCTTGCATTGCCAGATTTACCGCAGGAGGAGATCTGCGTAATAAAAAACAATGCAAAGCCAAATAAAACCAGTTTATAAAATAGGGCGTTTTTACTCTTTAAATTTCCTGAATCCATTTCATGTTAATAATTTATCACAATGCCAACACTGAATTTGGCGGTGCCTGTACCATTAATTGCCCCCCGCGTAACCAGCGAGTAAATCCTCCCCGGCTGAAAAGCAATTGACGTGTCGATGATTGCCGTTGCCGATCCCGTTTGGGAAACCTTTACTACTTTTATACCGCTACCAGTAAGACGAAATCCGGATGATGATTGAAAAGGCTGCTTTGTATAGCTAAGAGTGTCGCCAACGGTAACGTCCAGGTTACCTGCTGCTGGGGATGCATTAACAAACCTAATTCGTGTACCTTTTCCATTTTGGGTGCCTGTAGTATCTAAAAAATCAATTGTATTAAATGATTTATCAGCCGTTTCGCCCGCTACGTATAACGAATAGTTTAAACTGTCTTTCAAAGTCAGCGGCACACTGAATAATACATTAAATGCTCCGGCCTTTTTAAACTGAAAATTTTCAGCTCCCTGCGGAACCGGAAGATAAAAAGATTGACTACCTGGATATAAGCTCGAACTATTGTTCTGCCGGGTGCCGTTTAAATAAAAGTTCAGCGTATCAGCTGATGCATTTACCACGTTCACACCTGCATATAACACCGTTTTAATAACCGAATCGTTGTTTTTACATGATTCAAAGGCTAACAAAGCAGTAAAAAAATAGACTATATAA
>NZ_CAIWNH010000082.1 GCF_903913935.1 uncultured Mucilaginibacter sp. | reverse complement strand
CCGATCTGGAAGTCCTTTTGGGAATCGAAGAACGACATCATCTTTTACCTGAAACAGGACTATCACTTCGGGGAGATCCTGGCCAGACTGATCAAAGAAAAAAACATCAAAACGGCTATTGAGTTGGGCGGTTTCCCGGGCTATTATGCTACCTTTCTTAAAAAGTATTACCAGCTGGATACAACGCTTTTTGATTATTTTATCCACGAAGGCATCATCGACCAACTGCTGGAGAAAAATGGGCTGAAACACGGCGATGTAAAGATTATTGAAGCCGACCTGTTTGCATACCAGCCGACCTTACAATATGATTTGGTGACCTCCTTTGGCCTGATTGAGCATTTTAACGATACCAAAGCGATCCTTGAAACCCACCTGCAGTTTTTAAAACCCGGCGGTGTGCTGTTTGTTACCCTACCGAATTTTAAAGCCGTAAATGGCTGGGTACAGCGCAAATTCGACAGGGCCAATTACGATAAACACAACATCAATTGCATGGAGCCGACACTGCTGGCGGAATATTGCCGGCAACTGGGGCTTACAGAAGTAGAAAGTTATTACCATGGCAAATTCAGTGTTTGGCTGGAAAACCGTGCCGAACAGGGCAGCATCGTAAAAGCGCTGGTGAAAACCATCTGGCTGGCCGGGAAGATTTTCACCAAAGTGTTGCCGATGGAGAGTAAAGCGTTGTCGCCCTATATTGTGTTGAAAGCAGTGAAACAGATTTAGCATAAAGATTAAAAAAATGAAACTCCACCTTTTTGATGAACAGGTTTATATCGACCGCAGGAATACGTTAAAGCAACACATCCGTCAGGATGGCCTGATTCTGCTCCTTGGCAACGAGGACAGCAGCATGAACTATAAGGACAATTGCTACCCCTTTAGGCAGGACAGTAGTTTTTTGTATTATTTCGGGCTGGCTGTGCAAGGGCTTGCCGCCATTATTGATACCGATACCGGCGAAGAAGTAATTTTTGGCGACGAACTGACGATCGATGATATTGTTTGGACAGGTACGCTCCCTACGGTAAAAGAAATGGCTTCCCTGGTAGGCGTTCAACAAACCAGCCCTTACCAGCAGGTGGTACGTTATATTCACAAAGCCATCGTAGCCGGCCGGAAGGTGCATATCCTTCCGCCCTATCGGCCTGAAAATAAAATCAAACTGGCGGAATGGCTTAACGTAAGCCTTGAGGATATTGCCGATCATGTTTCCGTAAAACTCATCAAAGCGGTGATCACCCAGCGGGTGATTAAATCGCCACTGGAAATTGAACAAATGGAAAACGCCGTGTCTATCAGTGTTGATATGGAGCTGGCAGTCATCAAACATACACGCCCCGGCATTAAAGAGTATGAACTGGTTGCCAAAGCAGAAGAAGCTGCTTTGGCAGCCAATGCACGATTGGGTTACCCCGCCATCATCACCACACATGGGCAAACGCTGCATACCCATTATTACGGCAACACGTTAGAAGAAGGGCGCATGGTTTTAAGCGATATCGGCGCAGAGAATGCCATGCACTATGGAGGGGACCTTACCCGCACCTTCCCTGTCGGGCGTAGTTTTAATACCCGGCAAAGGGAATTGTACCAAGTAGTTTTAAATTCGATGGACCATGCCATCAGTATGTTAAAACCTGGGGTGAGATATAAAGATATACACCTGGCTGCCTGCCAGAAACTGGTAGAAGGCCTGACACAAGTAAACCTGATGAAAGGCGACGCCGCTGAGGCTGTAGCTGCAGGCGCGCATACCATGTTTTTTCAATGCGGACTGGGCCACATGCTCGGCATGGACACCCATGACATGGAAGACCTTGGCGAACCCTATGTTGGCTATACAGACACCCTGAAAAAGGAGACCTCCATATTCGGCCTTAAATCATTGCGCTTGGGCCGCGAGCTGGAAAAAGGTTTTGTACTTACGGTAGAACCCGGCATTTACATTATCCCTGAATTGATTGACCGCTGGGCAGCTGAGAAAAAGCACACTGAATTTATCAACTACGATGTTTTAAACACCTATCGTGATTTTGGCGGAATCCGCATAGAAGATAACTTCCTGATCACAGAAACCGGCAGCCACCTGCTGGGTAAATATCTGCCGAAAACTTTGAAAGAAATAGAAGGATTGAAAGGTTAAACTCTTTTTACTATATTGGGGCTCAAACCAAATCCAATTAATTTATGCCCGGCGGAATTACCCCTAATCGCATCGCAACTATTCCGCTTGGCGACTACAACGCCGACTATTACCTTACCCTCATTTACCAGGCCATGATTAACCTTGGCTGGGATATCGGATATTTCGACCATGACGGCATCATTGCATATACACCTATTTCGTGGGCTTCTTATTCTGAGGAAGTATCGGTCAGGGTAAAGGATGATGTTGTTGTTTTTAAAAGCGAATGCGTGGGTTACCAGGGTCTGTGGACCAGCTATGGCAAAAATCAAAAAAATCTTGACCTGCTTTTTAACGAAATTGCCTACGCCGAATATCATTTGCAGAGCGAGCTGGCAGAGACCACCCAGGAATTGATGAACAGCGTGCCCGAAAAACAATTCCTCAGCCTGGATGATCCGCCGATGGCAGGGAAGGAGCAGTTGCACGGTTTCTTTTCGCCCATCATCCCCTGCGAGAAATATTTTATCACGCCGCTGCTGGTCATTTTAAATACGCTTGTGTTTATCGGTACATCAATGGCGTTTAAAATTTTACCCGCGTTTTTATCTATCAGCCAATTCCATTTAAGCAAGGGCGAAACCATACAGGACAAAATGTACCTGCAATTTGGTTTCAATCACCGTACACAGGTGCTTAACGGGCAGGTTTGGCGGTTGCTAACCAGCACCTTCCAACACTTCTCTATTGTACACCTGGTTTTCAACATGGTTGCCCTGGTTTATATTGGCTCTTTGATAGAATGTAAACTGGGAAAATGGAATTACCTTTTTATGTATTTATTTACGGGCATCATTTCAGGAATGATCTCGGTGATGTTTAACTACACAGAAATAAGCGCCGGCGCATCAGGGGCAATATTTGGCTTATTTGGAATCTTGCTTGCCCTGGTAAGTACAAACTTTTATGAGCGCAGCGCCCGCAAAGCTCTATTAATCAGCACCGCCATAGTGGTTGCCTTTAATATTATCCCTGTTGGTGAAGGCATAGACAACGCCGCGCATTTCGGGGGACTGATCTCCGGATACATTTTCGGATGGATAGCCTACCTGGGGATGAATCATCAAAACCTGTTGATCAAAAAATGGGGCATTGCGTTTGTCGGTTCGTCCATCGTTATTGTTTTTGTGGGTTGTAGCGTGGCATTTATGCCCAGGTACCAGGTAACTGAATTTGCTGCTCTTGTTGACAAAACCGAGGCGATAACAAGGGATCTTAACCATGACTTTTATGACGGGACAGTTTATGGTTATGGGATTGGTAAGGATATGAGCAGGCAGGACAAAATGGATACCATTGAACAAAAAGGGCTCCCAGAACTGAAAGACCTAAAAAAAATGGGCGCTGAGTTTAAAAAGCTAACGCTGCCGGCAAAAAAGGCAAGGGCCGCCAAAGCTGAAGCAAAATTGGTCGACCTGCTTTGCCAGTTGTACCAAACCCTTTATCTTGAATTTAAAGAGCAAAACGAAGAAAAATACAGGCCGAAGATTGACAGTTTAACCGAAAAGGTGAACTACGTACGAATGAATTGGAACGATGAAAATTTGGTAAAATAGCGCACGATCAGGCACCCAATTTTTGCCTGAAGAAACGAATGGTGCGCTGCAAAAGGGTGCCTTTGCGATTTTTCAGGAAGTTTTTTATAGCCTGGTAAGCCTGCGGGTCTTCTTTAATTTCGGAAGGAAATTGAGTAACGGGTTTTTGTGTTATTCGTACATGGTACATGTTTTCCTTATTGGAGTGTACGCCGGTGCCATCATTGCCGATATTGTTGACAAGGGATATAGAAGGATTAAGGGTAAGGCCGCCCTTTAAAAAAATGGACGCATACCAGCGGATGGCCCATGAATCATTTTTACCGGCTTTAAAGCCCAGCAGCTGTTTCCAGAAATTCATGGTACCTTCGATGGAAAAGCGGTCGGTTTTCTTTTTATCGAATTGTTTCAGCAATACATCCACGTCGGGCTCAAAGTCTTTCCAGGCGCGGGCCCACGTAGCCCAGCCCCAGCTGGTAGCAGCTCTGAAAAAGAAAGTTTGGGGCAGATCTTTCGCTTTTAACTGGTACATATATGCGCCGATATGCATTACTTTTTCCTCTTTAGCATACCTGTCCAGTGCTTCATTAAAATACTGCAGGGTAAAGGGCGATGAAAGCAGGTCATCCTCAAAAACTATCACCTTATCATATTCCTTAACCAATTGGGTAACGCCGCTGATGATGGACTCTGCCAGCCCCAGGTTTTCTTTTCTTTCGGTGATCTTTACAGATTTAAAACCGGTGACTTCTTTGATCAATTGCCGTATTTCTTCCACTTTAGCTTTATCAGCATCTGTTTTTGCTGCATCCGAAAAAATAAAAAGCCGCGATTCCTCAGCCAGTAAATTCTTTTGCAAATAACTGATGGTTCGCCGGGTATGTTCCGGGCGGTTATAAACAAATAAGGCTATTGGCGCAAGGTTCTGCATTGATTAGACACTAATTTTTCGAATTTATGCGAATTTCACGAATTCGCCTCACCCCGTCCCTCTCCAAAGGAGAGGGAGGAAAAAGCATCCTTTTTTTTAAGTCCTCTCCTTTGGAGAGGATTTAGGTGAGGCGAACGGAATGCTTATACTCTTGTGTTACCTAAAATATATTAACCTGCTGGTCAACTTTTTTAACCAATACGGTATAGGCATTAGCCAGCTTCTCATTCATCTTCTTCCCAAAAACTATTCCGAGTAAGTCCTTTAACGCGTATTCGGTACTGATCTTTATATTCTTCACCAAACTTTTTGATTTTTTTTGATTAACGTAGGTATTAAATCTGGTTACTTCCGGTTCAATTAATGATGTCAGGTCATCTTCAACTTCAAAACCTTCTGTCTGCAATAAGTACCGCAGCGATGTTGGTGTATATACATTGATATGCCCGTAAGCCAGGAAATGCTTGATCCTTTTGTCAACCCCTACCCTATAATCCAGCGGCACTTCAATAATGCAATGGCGCGCTACTCTTTTCAGTTCGCGCAACAGCATGCGCTCATGCTCCACATGCTCCAAAACGTGCGATAGGATGATCAGGTCAAAACTATCCTTTTCAAACGGCAGGGTATAACCATCAAATACCTGCACAGATTTTACGCCTGCTATATTCCTAGCCAGGATATGCTCCACGCCACTTTCCGAAATTTCCACCGCATGGTATTCTTCCGCAAAATTGGCATCGGCCAAAAACTTTAAGATGCTGCCGTCGCCGGCGCCAACTTCCAGTACTTTTTTGAAAATACGGCCCTTACTCACATCTATAATATGCTGTGCCTTGAATTTAGCGCCCAGCATACGCCAGGCCTCGTCGTGCTTTTGGTAAAATTCGTCGTATGCGGTTTTAACGTTCCCGCTGATGATCTGTTCAGCCATATTATATATTTAGGCAGTTTTCGGCCCTGTAAAAAACTGATGTTGCTTTGCGATAAAATAACCCTGGAGAAATACCGGTAAATGCCAGTTCTTTAAACCCTTTATTGGTTAAATAAGTGATGCCTTCTTTATAAAATTCGCGTTCCGAATCATCCAGCACGATCACCCCTTTTTCGGAAACCGCCTTTACCGCCTGTTTGCAGCAGTTTACCCGGTCGCGGCCGTCAACAATAATAATGTCAAAGGTTTCTTCCAGCTTTAAGGGCATACGGCAATAATCGCCATCGCGAATCAATTCGCAAAAAATCATTTCGGCATTTTCGGGTTTGGTATTGACGATCTTATCAAACCATTCCTTATCATGCTCCACCGAAACCACTATCCCGGCGTATTTGGCATAAAAATAAGTAGAATTGCCCGAGCCAAACTCAAATACGGTATGCTGGCGGTTTAATCTTTCCTTTATAAAATCGATAAACGAATAGGTAACCCAGGGAATGGGGTTATTGTCCTGGTCAACCGGCGACTGGCTGTCAAATGCAGTGAACCAACCTATCTGGTCAAGGTAACCTTTATCATTAAATGACAGCAATGTACGCAGCCTTTTGGGGCTTGTAAACACTTTATACAACAAATTTAATTTATTACTCATCGTTTAATGATCTTTTGAACCAGCGAAATTAAAAATAATGATTTAAACATCATCACTGCCTGGTCGTTAACTTTTGGAATAAATACGATAAAGAAGGTTGCGCTGGCATATGCTACCAATGTGGCAATGGCCGCACCCATCATCCCCATGTGTGGAATCAGGATCAAATTAAGCACAATATTTACGATTGCGCCGAAGCCGGTTCGGATAAAGGTGAGCTTGTTAAAATTTTCTGCAATCAAATACTGGCTGCTGGCAGCCCCTAAAAACACGAATACTCCTGACCAGATATGAACTGCTAATGTTGGCGCTGCATAAGCATATTCAGGCGTAAATAATTTATAGATCAATGGCGCGGCGAAGGTGATGATGACGGCCACAGGTAAACTGATATAAACCATCAGGTCGTACAAATGCTGGATGCGTTTTTTATAACGAGCAGCGTCATCCCGTTTGGCATTTAAAATTGCCGGGAACAGAGAAGTTACTATCACCGCAGGTATAAAATTCCAGGCTTCGCTTAAATTGGCGACTGTCGCATAGGCACCTGCTTCCTTAACACTATACATATTTTGCAGCATGATCTGGTCTATTTTCATGTAAAGGGCAACCATAATACCGGAAATGATGAGCGGCCATGAATAATGGAGCAGTTTTTTGGACAAGTTAAAGTTGAATGACCAGTTAAACACACTCCTTTGTTTGCGCTGGTAGGTAAAGTAATAGCCGATGGAGATCAGCAGAAAATCAAATGTATAAGCGGAAACAAACCATATCAGGGGCATTCTATTAAATATCAGCAACAGTTTTACGGCCGCCGATACCAGGTTACCCGCAATTTGCACCTGCATGATATATTTGGATTGCACCTGCGACTGGAAGTAGGCATCAATTACCGTAAACGCCTGTATTACCCCGATAAACGAAAAGATGAACACGTAACTATACGGTGTTTTGTGTGCGGGATAGATGAGGTAAGCGAAATAAATTAAAGGGATACAACAAAAACCGGCAAATACCTTCATCCAAAACGATGTACCCAGAATCTGGTCGCGATTTTCGGGAAATTGATGGAGTTCTTTGACGATGAATTGATCCAACCCGAGGGTGGCGATAGCCGAAAAAAAGTAAATATAGACCGTACCTCCTGCTAAAATGCCGTTGAATTGCCTGCCCAGGTACCGCGCAAGGATAATGCTGACGACCATTTTTATGGCCAAACTGCCCACGCGGCCCACAAACAACATTCCCGTATTTTTAAAATACTTTTCAAATGCCTGCTGGTCAAAACCTGGGATGTTAGGGAATCGCATATTTGTGCAAATGTATTGTTTTTGGTTGATTTAGCGGATAGGTTGATTTGGTGAGTGATTTGCAATTTTTTTTATTCCAATTATGCACCCCGTATATTGATGGCGAAATTCATACGGAAAGCAAAAAAGCACCCTGAAAATTCAGAATGCTTTTAACTTTCAATTTTGGATTGAACGATTGACCGGCATATGGAGCAGTAAACTTAATCAACCACTCACCTAATCAACTTAATCAACCAATTATTGATTCACAAACTTCTTGGCGTTTACCTTACGTTCGTTCTCGTTCAGAAAAATCTTACGCATGCGGATACTTTGCGGGGTTACCTCGATGTATTCATCGGCCTGGATATATTCCATTGATTCTTCCAACGAGAATTTGATAGCCGGTGCAATACGCACGTTAGTATCACTTCCTGAAGCGCGCATGTTGGTTAACTGCTTGCCTTTGGTTAAGTTAATCACCAAATCGTTATCGCGGATGTGCTCGCCCAAAACCTGGCCTTCGTAAATATCAACTCCGGGATCAACGTGGAAACGACCACGGTCCTGTAATTTATCAATGGCGAATGCAGTAGTTTTGCCTGTATCCATTGATACCAATACACCGTTTGAACGGCCAGGGATACTACCCTTCCATGGTTCGTATGATTTAAAGCGGTGAGCCATAATCGCCTCGCCACCGGTTGCAGTTAATACGTTATTGCGCAAACCGATGATACCGCGGGCAGGAATTTCAAACTCCAAATGCTGCAGGTCGCCTTTTGGCTCCATAACTAAAAGATCGCCTTTACGCTGCGTTACCAGTTCAATCACCTTACCGGCAACTTCTCCGGGAACATCCACGATCAGGGTTTCAACCGGCTCACATTTTACACCATCAATTTCTTTGATGATTACCTGTGGCTGGCCTACCTGCAATTCATAACCTTCGCGGCGAATGGTCTCGATCAATACCGATAAGTGGAGGATCCCACGGCCATATACTAAATAGGAATCCGGCGATTCAGTTTCAACAACCTTCAGGGCCAGGTTTTTTTCCATTTCTTTATATAACCGGTCGCGCAGGTGGCGTGAGGTGACAAACTTACCTTCTTTACCAAAAAACGGTGAAGTATTGATGGTGAACAGCATGTTCATGGTAGGCTCGTCAATATGGATAACTTCCAGTTGTTCCGGTTTATCAAAATCGGCAATGGTATCACCTATATCAAAACCGTCGATACCTACAACCGCGCAGATATCGCCTGATTTTACTTCAGTCGTTTTTACTTTGCCCAGGCCTTCGAAAGTATATAATTCTTTTATTCTCGATTTCTGTATTGTACCATCGCGTTTCACCAGGGAAACCGGCATGTTTTCGCGGATAACGCCACGGGCCACACGGCCGATAGCGATACGGCCGACGAAGGAAGAATAATCCAGCGAAGTGATCTGCATCTGCAAAGTGCCTTCAGCCTCAGGAGCCGGAGGGATATTTGCAAGGATGGCATCCATCAGCGGGAAAATATTATCAGTAGGCTGTTTCCAGTCGGTGCTCATCCAGCCTTGCTTTGACGAACCGTAGATCACCGGGAAATCCAGCTGCTCTTCAGTTGCTTCAAGGTTAAAAAACAGTTCGAAGATCTGTTCGTAAACTTCTTCGGGGCGGCAGTTTTCTTTATCTACCTTATTTACAACTACAATAGGTTTTAAGCCTAAAGCCAGAGCTTTTTGAGTTACAAAACGGGTTTGCGGCATAGCGCCTTCAAAGGCATCGCACAACAGCAATACGCCATCGGCCATTTTCAATACGCGTTCCACTTCGCCGCCAAAGTCGGCGTGACCAGGGGTATCAATGATGTTGATCTTAACATCCTTATACATAACCGAAACGTTTTTTGAAACGATGGTAATGCCCCGTTCGCGTTCCAGGTCATTGTTATCCAGTATCAATTCACCAGTCTGTTCATTATCCCTGAAGATGGAACAACTGTGTAATATCTTATCAACGAGGGTAGTTTTACCGTGGTCAACGTGTGCGATGATCGCTATATTTCTTATTTTTTGCATTTAAATGCGCCTCTAAATTTGGCGCAAAGGTATGCTTATTTAGCGAAAATTTAAAGAGTTAGCAAGTTATTAGTAAAATAATGAT
>NZ_CAIWNH010000081.1 GCF_903913935.1 uncultured Mucilaginibacter sp. | reverse complement strand
TTTTGAGTTTTGATCTCAATAAAATCGCCTTTGATGTTTTTAGGGCTTATATCGTTAAAATCAGAAAATCTTAAACCAGTCCAGCAACCAACAAGAAACAAATCCCTGACACGTTCTAAACGGGTTTCCTTTGACAAATCAAGTTCATAGAGTTTTTTCAATTCTGATTTATCTAAATAGACGGTTTCCGTTTGTTCGGTTTTTGCCTTGTACCGTTTCCCGGTAAAAGCTGTTTTTGTTAACTCTCTTTCAACCGCGTCATTCATTATTGATTTTAGTACGCGGATATGCTTTGAAAGTGTATTTGTAGCGTACTTCTTTTCAAAAGTCATATAGTCCTTATAATCTTCGAAAAAGGCTAAATCTATATTTTCAAAACTTAGGTTGTACCGCTTTTCTTTCTTAAATGCTTCGAGGTTGTTTTTAAGGGTATTGTAGATTTTGATCGTATTAGGCTGAATTGGTGTACCCTTATCGCTTAAACGTTTTCCGGTTTCACATTCTTTAATGAATAGTTCAACAAAGCTTAAAAGGTTGTAAGTAATGATTTCCGGCTGTTCCTGGCCTTTGTTTTTATCAGCAAGTAACTTAGCCTTAATCAACTCTTTTAAATGATCTGGTGTAGGCTGCTGCTGCTCGTTATCATTCAAATAAGAACGGTAAACATCTAATGCAATGTTCGTTTTATTCTGTAAGCCTGTATTAAATTCAGGGTATGTCGGGAAAGCTTTTGTTTGCTTTGCCCTTTGATTTTCGCTATCCCAAAACTTAGTATTGATCTTATCAACCGTACCGATTTTAAACCTGTTATTCCTGAATGAGAAAAACATCATTACTGCCGTTACCTTGTTTGGGGTTGTTTCCCTAAGATAAAAATTAACCTCTGCCATGATTTTTAATGTTGATTAATCAAAGCTAACTGTTTTTTACTATGGGTACAAATTTGGGTACACTTTTTTTTAATTTAGTTTTATCTTGCTTTATTTCGCTTAACTAAAATAGCCTCTTTTATACTTAAATGGCCTTTTGTTTAACCGGGCTTAATCGAAAGAAATGCTTAGGTTCGAGTACAGCTGATACCACAAAAACTTCAAAGGTCATTTTCAAACGAAAATGACCTTTTTTTAATAAAAGTCATATCCATGGCTTATGGCTAACACCTTCTTTTCAAAAAAGAAGTAACGATACTTAAATACCTTCCTTTGGATATTGTAACGAAAGAAAATCTGAATAATTTTCTTGATGAGAAGGACCCTTTTATTCTTAATTTCCAAGCCGAACGGTTTATTTGTTAATTAAAACATATTAGCCGACACTTTATTTTTGTCATTATAATTACACAATGAAGTATCTCCGCGTCCCCTATTGTTCAAACATTGCAGCCGCTACTGCAATTACAGATGTCTCTTTTTTTTTAAACGGGGCAACAAGACATAGCATTGACAACTTATTATGGACTAATAGTGGCTATCAACCAAATGTTTCTTTTGCTATTGCATATTCGGGCGACAGCATTTTATTGAAATACTTTGTTACTGAAAAGTATATCACAGCAGTATATCACGAAATTAACGATCCTGTTTTTGAAGATACCTGTGTTGAGTTTTTTATTGCCCTTGGCGATGACAAAAATTACTACAATTTAGAGTTTAACCGGATCGGAACGCCCCTGGTCGGCTACGGCCCGGGTAAACATGATCGTGCCCACCTGCAAAAGTCCGCAATTTGTCAAATAGAAAGTCTGAGTAAAACAGCATCACAACCTGATGCGGCGGGCCATATAGCATGGGAGCTTACTTTACGCATACCATTATCGTTGTTTGTTTACAATAATATTAACCCGTTAACTGACAGCATTGCGCGGGTAAATTTCTTTAAATGCGGCGACAACCTACCCGAGCCGCACTTTCTTAGCTGGAGCGCCATTGACAGCCCTAAGCCAAACTTTCATTTGCCGTAATTTTTTGGTACAATTCAGTTCATTTAAAAGACACAAACCGATTCTTTTCCTGATTGATTTATCCTGAAGATAAACGACGGTAAAAACATTATCAATTTGCAAAGAGACCAATGTGCACGGACACGCAAAAAAATATTAAATTTGTATGAGGTTACATTTACATAAACACACACAAGCGCAACCCAGGTTTAAAAAACATATATGAATAGCAGCGCAATGCTTTATGATTTTACCGGCATCATTGCACAATTTAATATTGAAGAGGGCGATTTCGAAATATCAGGTTTTGGATCAGGACATATAAATGACACCTACCTTGTAAAATATCCGGGAAGTACACATCCCGGCTATTTACTTCAAAAAATAAACAGCTTTGTATTTAAAAATATCGACGGTTTAATGAACAATATGCTGTGTGTTGTAACTCATTTAAAACATAAAATAGGCGAAACATGCGGCAACCCTGACAGGGAAGTTTTAACACTCATTCCAACAAAAGGAGGCAAGTACTATTACAAAGATCTGCAGAACAATTACTGGCGGATGACCTGCTTTTTGGCTGACACTAAAAGCTATGACCTGGTAACCACCAAACAACAAGCCTACCAGGGCGGTGTCGCTTTCGGCAGATTCCAATATCTTTTATCCGATCTTGATCCGGCATTCCTCATCGATACTATTCCAGACTTTCTGAATATTGAAAAACGTTTGTTTGATTTCAGGAAAGCTATAGAACGGGATACCGCCGGCAGGTTAAAAGAGGTTAAAGAAGAAGTTGATTTCCTGGAAAGCCGTGCCGCAGCTATGAATGAGATCCCAAAGTTGGGAAAGGCAAATATCCTGCCGTTACGTATCACCCATAACGATACCAAATTTAACAATATACTGCTCGATAAGGACGGCAATATTCAGTGTGTAATTGATTTGGATACGGTTATGCCGGGCTATATAGCTTTTGATTTTGGTGATGCCATCCGGACGATAATAAATACTGCTGCCGAAGACGAGGCTGATTTAAATAAAATCCGTTTAAATATCCCTTTGTTTGCTGAGTTTACCAAAGGATATTTGAGTGAAACCAGGTCATTCCTTACGGAAGCAGAATTAAAATCGCTGATGATGGGTGTATTATTATTGCCTTACATGCAGGCAGTGAGGTTCCTGACGGATTACCTGGAGGGCGACGTTTATTATAAAACACATTTTGCAGGCCATAATTTGCAGCGTACCCACGCACAGATACAACTGTTTAAAATGCTTGAGCTGAACAAAAAGGAGCTGGAGAATATTGTACAAACCGAGTGGAATAATTTAAAAGCCGGGGTTGCGCTAAAAGTACCGGTAATAAAGCAGGACGCTTGATAAAAATTCATTTGCCTGTAGCAACAAAACGCGTTTGATAGCCCGGGTGTATTTTTTTAAGGCTATCCGTAGGATGGGCTATAGTGATCTCAAACTGGCCGAGCTGGCTGCTGCGGGTTGTAACCAACGCGGCTTTTATAAACACACCTTGGATGGGTTGTTTGGTGCTTCTATCAATTACCATTCCTGTAACCTTTTGGGAGTAAGAAGTAAGTCCAAATAAAAGGAAAAACGAAACCAACAGATATTTATACGGTTTTAAAACTGCAAAGATTCTAATCAAAAATAGTAATCTTTAATCGCGTAAGTATTTGTTTAACATCATCAAAAATACCCTGTAAGTAAAAAGTCCTATAAATCATCAAATCCTACATATCTGGTTCAGGCATCTGTCCGCCTGTCCAAAAGGTGGCCGGGGGAATGGCGGACGACCAGACAACCGCCGCCCACTCAATGACCCAATGACTAAATGACTTGTATTTTGTCTTTCCGACTTTTCCGACTTTCGGACTTTCCCAAAAATCCTATCTTTGCGCTATTATGAGCAAATCAACCGACGAACTTTTTAAAAATGTTATATCGCACGCAAAAGAATATGGCTTTGTTTTTCCTTCCAGTGAAATTTATGACGGACTGAGCGCTGTTTATGATTACGGGCAGAATGGGGTGGAATTAAAAAATAACCTCAAAACCTATTGGTGGAAAGCCATGGTGCAGATGCACGAGAACATTGTCGGGTTGGATTCTGCCATATTTATGCATCCTACCATCTGGAAAGCAAGCGGACACGTGGATGGTTTCAGCGACCCGATGATCGATAACAAGGATTCGCAAAAACGTTATCGCGCTGACCAGTTACTGGAAGATAAAATTGCACGTTATGATAAGGACGGCAAAACAGATAAAGCAGAACAGCTGCAAATTGAAATGGATAATGCCCTTAAGGCAGAGAATTTGCCGCGTTTAAGGGAACTGATTATAGAGCATGAAATTGCTGACCCGGTAAGCGGCACCCGCAACTGGACAGAAGTACGCCAGTTTAACCTGATGTTCAGTACGCAGATGGGCGCGGTTGCTGATGATGCCGACCTGATCTACCTTCGCCCCGAAACCGCCCAGGGTATTTTTGTAAACTACCTGAACGTGCAAAAATCCGGCAGGATGAAGATCCCTTTCGGGATCGCGCAAATTGGTAAAGCTTTCCGTAATGAAGTAATAGCCCGCCAGTTTATCATCCGCATGCGCGAATTTGAACAGATGGAAATGCAGTACTTTGTACGCCCCGGCACCCAAAAGGAATGGTTTAACAAATGGAAAGAAACCCGCCTTAAATGGCACCTTGCTTTGGGTACCGAACCCGAAAAATACCGTTACCACGAGCATACCAAACTGGCACATTATGCTGATGCCGCTTATGATATTGAGTTTGATTTCCCGTTTGGTTTTAAAGAGGTTGAAGGGATCCATAGCCGTACTGATTTCGATTTGAGCCAGCACCAGAAGTTCTCGACGAAAAAAATGCAATATTTTGATCCGGAAGTCGACCCTGAAACCGGGAAACCTTTTGGTAACTATATCCCTTATGTAATTGAAACCTCTATCGGTTTGGACAGGATGTTTTTACTGACGATGATCAACGCTTTTGAGGAAGAAGATCTGAGCACCGAGGAAAAACAGGATAGCCGTACTGTATTGAGGCTTCACCCCTGCCTTGCGCCGGTTAAAGCTGCTATATTCCCATTGATCAAAAAAGACGGTTTGCCTGAAAAGGCCCGCGAGATAATGGACAGGCTAAAGGTGGACTTTAACCTGCAATACGAAGAAAAAGACGCCATCGGCAAGCGTTACCGCCGCCAGGATGCCATAGGTACGCCTTTCTGCATCACGGTTGACCACCAGACGTTGGAAGACGATACCGTAACCATCCGCTACCGCGACACCATGATGCAGGAACGCGTTAATTCAGCAGAACTTCAAAAAATCATTGGTGATAAGGTGAGCTGGAGGAATTTGCTGGCGTAGTTGTTTGAACAATGATTCGTAGGATTGGAGGATTTCAGGATTGAACAAATCTAAAATCCTCCAATCATTTATATCCTTATCTATAAACCTTTCCTATCCGTCGATTGCTTTTTATATTGCCGGGATTCCTTCGTATTATTGTTAGTGTAAATGAACAATTTATCCCGACTTGTAATGAAAAAATTTATCCTCTCTGTTGCGGTAGTTTCCGCGTTTGCTATTTCCGCAGTAACTGCGCAAACTTATCATGTTGCCAATACCTACCATATTAAAAGCGGCGGGGGGTATGATTACATCACGGTTGATTCATTATCAAATAACCTCTACGTTTCGCATGGCACCCAGGTAAACGTTTTAAACAAAACTACCGGCGACTCGATCGGCGTTATCAAAACTGATAAAGATGTACATGGCATTGCATTGGTGCATGCAATGGGTAAAGGTTATATCACCAACGGTAGTGCAAATAGTGTAGCAGTTTTCGACCTGAAAACCAACAAAATATTGGGCCATGTACCTGCCGGCGAATTTGCCGATGGTATATTTTATGATACTTTCTCCAAAAAAGTGATCAGTTGCAATGGCAAAAGCAAAAACATGACGGTGATTGACCCGGCAACAGACAAAGCGGTAGCCACCATACAGCTAACCGGTTGGCCCGAAACCGCTACCAGCGATGGTAAAGGCAGGTTCTACGTAAACAATGCCGAGAAAAGCGAGATAGACGTAGTTGACGCTAAAACCTATAAAATTATTCATACCTGGCCATTAGCCCCGGGCAAAGGCCCGTCAGGTTTAGCAATGGACCGCAAAACCATGCGCCTGTTTGCAGGTTGCGATGGTAATTTATTGGTAGTGATGGATGCTACAAATGGAAAAATAGTTACCACCCTACCTATCGACGACGAATGCGACGCGGTTGGTTTTGATGTGAAACTAAAAACAGTTTATTCATCAAACGGCGAAGGAACGTTAACCATTATCAAAGAACTCAGCCCGGATAAATTCACTGTTGCCCAGGTTTTAAAAACAGCAAAAGGCGCGCGTACAAACGCGGTGGATCAGATCACCCATAAACTCTATTTGCCTACGGCAGATTTTAAACCTAAGGACCCGAAATCTTTCAGGCCAGCTGCTATACCGGGCACCTTCAGGGTGTTGGTGGTAAACCAGTAAAATTAGATTTAGCATTGTCAGCTTTTAAATAGTTGGCAATGTTAAGTATTTTGAATAATTTCCGTACCTTATTGCCATAATCCTCTACAGCTAAACCAACCCAAAAGGGATTAAAGGATCCATGACAAAAAAAGTATTAATTATTTCGGGGTTGGTCTTGCTGATTGGCCTCACCCTGTTTTATTTTATTTTCATCTACGGGCGGATGTCTTTTCGCTGGAATAGGGACACCCCCGAAAAATATCTTAGTCACGTTGTGGCTAGTAAAAAAATATACGCGAAAGATCGGGCAGAGATCTCAAAAAAGTTCAGACATCAGGTAAATAACCATACTGATTTTTTTGAAAGTCATATTTACGATGACGATACACAAATAATAATTGACACCATTTTATATAGTCCGGATTTTAATAAAATAGCCATATTATTTTTAACAAAAGACTTAAGCACAAAATTACCTGACCCTAATTTTAGTTCAAACTGGTTTTATGCTGGGAGCTGCTACCTGGGTACCAGGCAAAAGGACACCCTAAGTTTATCATGGATAGGCCCGAGTTATGATAATTCGCCGAGTAAAACCAGGATAATAAACTTGATACATGAATATTATTTCAGGTTACGGGCGACTGAAAAAGATGAGAATGGTCGTTACCCGTTCAATTTAAATGATACCAGGTTTTGGACTTCCCCGATCTGGAAAGAACAGGAAGATAAAAAACAAAGGGAAAAGGATTTCCAGGAGTTAAAGCGAAAACATCCCGAAGATGTTTATGAACCTCCGCGCTGAGAATTGGAATTATGCTAAACAAATCCGAAATTGACCAATCTAAATCGAATTCTAAATCTTAAATCCGACATCGAAAAGGCTAAGCCTTCTTGAGTGCCATAAAAAAAGAAACTACCCACGAAAAATTCCGAAATCCGAAATAAAAAATGGCCAACTACGAAAACAAGATCGGTATCAAATCATGGGCAGAAGAGGACCGCCCAAGGGAAAAGCTGGCGGGCCAGGGCCGACGTGCTTTAACCGATGCAGAACTCATTGCCATCCTCATTGGCTCCGGTAGCCGCAATGAAACGGCGGTTGAATTGAGCAAACGCATCCTGCATCATTACGATAACGACCTGAACAAACTGGGGAAAGCCTCTATTAACGAACTCTCCAACTTTAAAGGCATCGGCGAAGCCAAAGCTATCTCCATCATTGCCGCACTGGAAATAGGCCGACGCAGGAACGATTTTGAAACCAAAGCCCCCGATATCATCAGCAGCAGCAAAGACGCCTACAACATCATGCGCCGCCACCTGGTAGACCTGAATCATGAAGAATTCTGGATCATATTAACCGGGCGTTCGCAAAAAGTGCTGGCAAAAGAACTCATCAGCAAAGGCGGTTTATCCAATACCGTTATCGACCCTAAAATAATATTTGGCGTAGCGCTGCAGCACCAGGCCAGCAATATCATACTGATCCATAACCATCCTTCAGGCAGTTTAAAGCCGAGCCAGAACGATATTGTATTAACCAAACAATTGGTAAGCGCGGGCAATATCCTCGATATCAAAATACTCGATCACCTTATCATCTCGGACCAGGGCTATTTTAGTTTTGCGGATGAAGGGTTGTTTTGATTGACACGAATGGAATGACACGAATTGCACGAATTTGACCGAATGTTCACGAATGAATGAAAAGCTGAGCGGCACAAGCATTAAAATGAATTATAGCCCGGTGATTTGAGCAGGAGAAATTCCGGGTGTCACTATAAACAGTTGACTCCCGACAGCGTAGAATTGCTTTGTTAAAAAAAAAGAATTGGCTCCAGCGGAGCCCCGTGTTTATAGAATAAAACAGAAAATGAGCCGGGTTCCGTTAGGAGCCGCCTCAATTAAGACGTTTTTGGAGCAGATATATACGCCAACCGAGGTTTTTTTAAAATATTCCCGAAACATCCATTCCAATATATCGTTATCTTTATATCACCAAATACTAAAACCATGATCAATCCAGAAGACGAATTATTACCCGACGATTCAGATAGTTCAGATACCGCCGATCAGCAAAGCCAACAGGATATTCATTCCATCGGATTGGATGAAACCCCTGTGGATGAAAATACTACTGATACCGATATTTTAAAGCAATCGTATGATGCCGCGGAATCTGCCTACACCCTAAAGTTAGGCGGTGAAGGCAAACCTAAAAAAGAATAAAACTCTGTAAACCGCCTGTGTTATCAGAGTCGCAGGGCACCCGGTTTTAAATATTCAAAGTTTAAGGTATGCCTTATACTGAAGAAAAACTCATAAGCTATTAATACCCCACAATTGGCGGGCTACCTGTTTGTAGCAAAAAACCAACAAAATATTACCCCGTATGAGCAATGTGATTAAATTAAGGGAGAAATAAATTTCTGAAGGTGCCGTTAGGTGCCAAATATTGGTAGAAAATATAAAAGAAGGGATAGCGTGCCGTAGGTACGCAACATTCGCGAGGTTCCGCACCTAACGGCGCGGTTTTTTTTTGTATTTTTTGTTCTACCAATATTTGGCCCTTACAGGGCCGGTGGCTTAACCTCACCCATTTGCAAAGAGTAGCCCTATACGCGGCATTCGTTTTTTAAACGCGATTTGCCTCATCAGCTGCGGATTATTTTGCTTCGTTCAGATTCGGCAGATCGTAATTCCCTTTTAAATAGCGCTCCAGGTATTGAAAGCTTACATTTTCAATCAGGAGGTAGCTTTGCCAGTTATAGGCCGCGCCGTGTGCACCAGGGGGATAGATGCGCAGGTCGACATCTTTACCTGCATTGGTTAAAGCCGTTAACAACTGCATCGTATTTGCCGGGTGTACGTTATCATCGCTCATGGAATGGATCAGCAGCAAATGATCTTTCAGGTTAGCCGCATACGTCATATCCGCGCTTTTGATGTAACCTGCTTCGTTTTCTTTCAGCGGGGCCATATAACGCTCTGTATAAACATCATCATACAAACGCCAGTCGGTAACCGGGCTGTTCGCTATACCCACCTTAAACACGCCTGGATGGGTTAACAGTGTATAGGTAGTGCTGTAACCGCCATAGCTGGTTCCCATTATGGCCATTTTGCTGCTATCCACCGACATATTTTTTGCCAGGTAGCGTGCCAGGTCGGTAAAGTCGCTGCTTTCCAGTTTGCCCAATTGTTTATAAACAGATTTCATAAAAGCACTGCCATAATTAGCCGAGCCGCGGTTATTTACATTGGCAACCATATAGCCATTCTGCGCCAGCCATTGTGCCCAGGTATCGGTACCAAACTGGTCGAAGATCTCATGCGATTCAGGGCCTCCATACACCAGCAATACTAACGGGTATTTTTTACTCGCGTCGAAATTTGCCGGTTTAATATAAAAGCCATCCAATGAAGTACCGTCACTGGCATTAAACTTAAATTGCGTTTCGGGCGCATATTGATGCGCTTTCAAGTAATCGCTTACTTCGTGATTATCCACCAGCGTTTTCAGCACATTGCCTTTGTTATCGTTCAGTGTTACCTGGGTTGGCGTGGTATGGTTGCTATAGGTATCTAAAAAGTATTTGGTGTTGGGCGACATATTTACATCGTGAAAACCGCTTACCGCAAAAAGCTTCGTCTCCCCGCTCCCATCAAAATTAATGCTGTAAGGCTCCTGGTAAAGGCCACCACTTTCTGCCGACAGGTAATAGATCTTTTTCGCCTCCACGTCAATTCCCGTAACTTTGATCATATCCCAGTTACCTTTGGTTACCTGGTTGATGAGCTTGCCATCATAACCATAATGGTAAATATGGTAATAACCCGAACGGTCAGACACCCAGAAAAACTCTTTTGATTTTTCGGGAAAGTAAACCATATCGTTCACATTGGTATAAAAGTTAAAAATAGCTACCCAGGTGTTGTTCTTCTCATCGAGTACCACATGGTGTTCACCGGTTTTTACGTTAAAAAAGTAGAGCTTCATGTGGTTTTGCGCACGGTTAAGCGTCATCAATGCCAAAACATCGGGGTTGCTCGTCCAGTAAATCCGCGGGATATAAAAATCGCCGGTCTCGTCTGGCGTCAGCCAAACTTTTTTGCCGGTAGCCACATCAACCACGCCAATTTTTACGGATGGATTTAGATCGCCCACCTGCGGGATAGAAATATGCACTTGTTCAGGATGATTGCCTTCAAAGTTAGTCATCTGGAAATCGGGAACAGCACGCTCATTAAACTGCCAGAAGGCCATATATTTACTATCCGGCGACCAGTTCCAGGCCTGGGCCTGCCCAAATTCTTCTTCGTAAACCCAATCATAATGCCCGTTAAAGGTGCCATTTTCGCTGGTTTTATCAGTAGTTAACTGCTTTTCTTTCGCGGCAGCAAAATCATATACAAACATGTTTCCGTTGCGCTCCATCCCTACCTTTTTGCCGTCAGGAGATAACTCCGCAGTACGGGCATCCTTTGCAGCCTGTTTGAGTTGCTTGCTTTCCAGGTCGTAAATGTAATAATCCGCCACACCCGAGCGGCGATAGATCGGCCTGAAATTGGCTTTAAAAACCAGGTGCTTAGAGTCATGCGACCATTGGAATGACTCATAATTGAAGGGCTTTGTACCTCCGGGAAAAGTGAACCCTTTATTGCTGAAGATCAATTCATCCTTTAAGGTTTGCGGGTCCATGGAGCGGATCTCGTCATTATCAATATAGGAATATTTATTGCCACCGTTTGTCCAGTTAACACTTTGCGGACCAGCATTGCCATACAGGCTGCCGGCAGACCGGATAGCATCTTCTAAACTGGTATAAGTTTGTTTGGTTTGCGCCTTAAGGCCGATTGGAAAAATAACACAGATCGAGAGCAAGCCCAGCAAACTAACCCGCATAAATTGAATCTTCATAAAAGACGAATTGATTTTTATTAACGGGGATAAAGCTAACGGAAAAAGGTGAAAGGAAAAAGGTGAAAGGTAAAAGGTGAAAGGTAAAAGGTAAAAGGCAAATTATACTATAATTTTCAAATTAGTGATCAAATTACCCTGAGCATTTCAAAAACCTTTTACCTTTAGCCTTTTACCTTTCGCCTCATTAAGTATCTTTGCACAAACAATCCAACTATGAAAGGAAAAACGCCCAAAGAATCACATACCATCATGAATGAACTGGTATTGCCCAATGATACCAATACACTGCATAATTTAATGGGAGGGCGTTTACTGCACTGGATGGATATTGCTGCAGCCATATCAGCTCAAAAGCATTGCAACCGGATAGTGGTTACGGCATCGGTTGACAACGTTTCCTTTAAGCAACCCATTAAACTGGGTGATGTGATCACCATCGAGGCGCAGGTCTCGAGGGCTTTTAACACTTCCCTTGAGGTAAGGCTGGATGTTTGGGCAGAAAACATACCCTCAGGCACGCGGATAAAAAGCAACGAGGCTTTTTACACCTTTGTGGCCCTTGATCAGGACGGCCGGACTACTCCGGTACCGGAAGTGATCCCAGACACGATTGAGGACATGGTATTATACGAAGGCGCACTGCGAAGAAGGCAATTGCGGTTGATTTTAGCAGGTAAGATGAAGCCCAACGATGCAACCGAGCTAAAGGCGCTTTTTTTTGGCGACGAACAATAATAATTCCGCCTTTAAACAGCCGTTTCCTGCTTTAAAATATCCAAAACCGATGGGGTAACATTGCCAAAAAAAGACACGCCTGACGCGCCGTTTTTCAATGCTATTTGTATCCCCTGCCTTATCTCGTCATCGCTTTTAAAATCAGACAGGTAAAGCCCTGCATATAGGGGGAATGAGCCTGATAAAAAATGGATCCCTTCCGTAACAGCATCCCCTATCCAGCTTACCTTTTCTTTGTAAAACCCATGATAGATCATCGGGCAAACGCCGTCGAGCTTAAAATTGGTCCAGTCCTGCCTTACGTTACGGCGGGCAACTTCCGGTGTTGGGAAAACAGCCGCCGTAATTAATTTTTTATGCTGACGGGCAATCGTTGATAAGCTATTCACCACCCTGGCAATATTGTTATACCTGAACAAGCGCCATGAAAGGCTTGCTTCAGGATATTGAATATCCGAAAGATCGGTTCCGTATTGTTCCTTAAATTTCGACCGGCAAACGTCGCAGTAGCAATAATCATAGTCCGGCAGTTCCTTTGTTTGTTCAATATGGTAATTGCCCCAAAGGTTAACCGGCAAAACCACATCGCAATAGCGCACATAATCCAAATGGATGCCGTCAACGTAGTCTTTATCTAAAATATCATTTACCTGTTGCTCCAGGTATTGTTGTACTTCGGGCCTCGAGGGGCAAAGCCAGCGGTAATAATTTACATAGGGAGGCTTATCGGCACATGAATCGCCGTTGCGGTTTTTACTGTACCAATCGTCGTGTACACCCAACAGTTCGGCACGGTTAAAGGTCCAGATCCAGCGATGCGCCTCTAAACCCGCTGCTTTAGCAGCACGAAAATGTTTCTCACTGTCGGCTTCAAAAAACACACCGGTTACTCCTCCGGCTCTAAACGCAGTATAGCGTGTTTTTAATTGGTCCTCAGTATCTTTTGGATCTGGGCCTATCCAAACCCAGTTTTTGTGTTTCTTTTTTTTAGAATTGGCAAAAGTTTCTGCTGCTTCGCTTTTTAAACCGATAGCTGACGCCGCAGTAACCAATAGACCGGTTTTTAAAAATTCACGTTTATTCATTTGAAGTTAAATTATACCTCCGTACAAGCCCCTCCTGGTTGATTGTCCAGGTGGTATTATCCTTTTTGTCCCTTATAAAAGCCATAAACTGGTGCCGGGTAGCTTCTACACTCAGGACATTCCTGTTTTTATTTATCACTACCAGTTTACCCAGGCCAAACGCTTTTAACGAAGCCGCATAACCATGATGCTGCTGGTACCAAAGCTGCTCATGATAGTAAACAAGCCATAAATATCGCTTTTGCTGTTCAAAATATGGCAGGTTAAACGTTGTATTATTTATGTTACTTTTAGTAAACGAAAGGTATCCCCAGCGCTCGGGGCAATGCATATCCACCACACCCTGCGGCGACCATACCCAGTTATGCTCCGGCAAATTATGGCCGGCATTATCTCTCAGCTTTATGTATTTACCGTCCGTAGCCCTGGTATCCCACTGCACCCGCGAAAAATTGAGGCGCCAAATGGAGCCCTCAGCAGGCACTTGCACGTTATTGCCCAGGCTCAGCGCTTTAAAGGGAATAGCGATCTCGATGGTCCAACCCTTATCGCTGTCTGATGGATTATTGAGCGTTCCCTGTACTTTAACTACCGAACGCATCCCGGGAGCGTCCCAGCTAAACATAGGCGTCCCGCCATTGCGGTAGGGCTTGTTTAACAAAAGGTCGAAAACCGTATTTTGCGCATTGTATTCAAGTTCAAAATATTGGTGTGTAGTGTTGTTCGGGTTGATAAAAACTTCGAAATCATTATCGCGAAAAACGACCTCATCATGGTGTTTGATATACGCCCAAACATTCGGATCCTCTAGCCGCGCGGCAATATACAGACAGCTATCGTCCCAAAGCATCTTCACATTGGTTTGCAGCTGCGGATTAGCTTTTAAATCACCTTCAATGTCGCGGAAATCATCGGTCCATTTGGCCTGCTGCCAGGCAGCATCGTTTAAATCACCATCAATTGTAGGTGGCGTTTTAGTATACGTAACCGTATAGTTTTTGGGTATGGTAAATAAATTTGCGAAAACACTGAAAGGCGATTGCGCATTGGAAGCCAGGGGGAAAAATGAGCTGTAGAAAGCCGCGGACAGGAAAATAAATTTTTTCAAATTGAGCAAATAGCTTTTAGTCAATCATAAGACTTAATTCAAAAATCAGCGGCTCATTTCCAGGATCTTATCAAATTCTTCGGGCTTTACAGCGCTTACAGATAACCGCCCCTGCCGCACCAACTGGATCTCGCTTAACATGGGTTCGGCTTTTATCTGCGCAAGGGTAACCGTTTTTTTTAACGCTTCGACAGGTGAAAATTCAACCACTACCCAATTGGTATCGTCGGTAGTAGGGTCCTGGTAGGCTTCTTTTACCACTTTAGCAATACCGACGATTTCTTTGCCTTCGTTGCTATGGTAAAAAAATGCCAGATCGCCTTCTTTCATTGCGCGCATGTTATTGCGTGCCGCATAATTTCGTACGCCATCCCAAAACGTGCGGCCATCTTTATTAAATTTTTCCCAGCTGTATTTTTCGGGTTCTGATTTGATGAGCCAATAATTCATTTAGTTGATATATGTCGCCCGTAAAATTGGGAAAAATGCGGGAGAATAAGAAATGAGAACGTGAGGAACGATGACAATTATGAACATTTAAGCAGAACACTACATATTTTCTTTGTGAAGGTCAGAATTACTGCCCCCCATGGTTAATCCCATTGATAGGCGGCTGGTTTGCGATACTGTTGCACGCGTTATAGTGGAAACCAGTATGGGAATTACAAATAGGATAAACTGAATTTGAGATACTCCGAACATAAACACCATTGCATTTGATTTAATGAAGTATTTTTATCCTATTTTTTATATTTTAGTACTTCAACTTATTAGCAAAGAATCGGACCATCGGCAATCATATATCCAGAAACAATTGTTGAATATTTTTAAACCGTTATCGAAGGAAGTGCAAAAATACGTGGAGCATTACTATGTTTTTTCCGGTGAAAGACCAGAAACCATTAGTTATATCGCATTCCCACACATTTATACCGGGCTTTCCTTTTTTCGTAATGTGATCATAACCCGAGGCGACCATGAAATTCAAATTGAGGCAGGGGACAATGAGAGGTCAGTTCATATAGAAATATTAGGGCGATATATCAAACCTGTATTTGTCCATTATCGCGGTAATTTTGAAGAGGTAGCCATTATATTTAAGCCCTTTGGAATTAATCCATTTATAGGCTCAAATACCAGACTACTCCTTAAAGACTTTTCCCAGGCCCTTGAGCTTGATAACTGGACCCGGTTCGCAACAATACTTTTTAGCGTCCAGGCAACTGCGGACCGCATTCGCCTGATAGATGAGTTTTTAATTGCCAATATATGCAGGCCGGATGATAATTGGCTTGGCAAGGCTTTGGAACACCTTGAAAGTACTTCAACAGCAATGTCCATAGCTGAAATAGCCCGACTGTCAGAAATGACCATTAAAACCTTTCAAAGGAATTTCAGATCCGCCATAGGCTACGCACCAAGCGAATACCGGCGCGTCGCGCGCTTCAGAAAATCGGTACATTCAAAAGTCATTTCTAATGAGCTTAAAAATCTCACCGAAATTACCTATGCTTTCCAATATTATGATCAGTCTTATTTCATCAGGGAATTTAAGAAGCTTACAAAGCTAAGCCCGCGCAGATTTTTTAAATCCATCACCGTCCTCGACAAGGCTGGGATTGTTTGGGAAATCAGATAGATGTCTTTTTTGTACAATTTTGTTTTTGTTATAGGTATGAACTTTATAAAAACAAAAATTATGGAACATACAAAAAGATGGGCAACTATAACGCCAGGACATTACCTTTTTACTGTGAATCACAAAGAAACAGGTAGGATGACAATTGAAGTGGGTACAACCAAAAGAAAAGCTGATATTGTCATCGGTGAAGAAAAATACCACTTTTCACGCACAGGAATCTGGAAAAATAAGGTTAAAATCCTAGACGACAAAGGAAATGAGATCGGAAAGATTTACACGAAAAAATGGTATGCTAATGCGATGCTGATCGATCTTTATCAACAAACTTACAAATTGATTTTCAGGAATAATCCACTTGCTGAATTCGCTATTATGGAAAACAACCACGACGTGCTTGCATATGGGCTAAAGACGGGGTCAGGAAGTCCCGTCCTTAAAATTACGCCCGGCAACTCGTCTGCAAATCATTTATTCGATTTCATTTTATGGTATTGGTTCCTCCCTGTTGCGATTGAGAACATCGTAGCTTCAGATGGGATCTATTAAAATGTGTTTTTTAAATATGAATATCATATTTTCGTTGCAACTACTTTGTTGATGTTGCAGATAAAATTAAAATACTGTTGAAATTAAAAAGCTGAAAATAAGCGGGAATTACCCGGAAGTAGCTTATTGTAATTTTAAGTGCTATGTCACCAAAATACCGTTCCTCTGCGTTAATACTATTTTAATATCAAAAGCCTAAATTAGTCCCGGCTAAAAAATTTATAGCCATTACCGCATGGAAGATCATAAGCTGAAAGAGATTGCCCGCGTATTTTTTAAATTAGGCATCATTGGTTTTGGCGGTCCGGCAGTACATATTGCCATGATGGAAGAAGAAGTGGTGAGGAAACGCCAATGGTTCACCCATGAGCATTTCATTGACCTGATTGGGGCCACCAACCTGATCCCCGGTCCAAACTCAACCGAAATGGCCTTGCATTGCGGTAAGGAAAGAGGCGGCTGGAAAGGCCTGCTTGTGGCAGGCGCCTGTTTTATTTTACCGGCTGTGATCATAACTGCAGTATTTGCCTGGGCCTATCAGCAATACGGGCGTTTGCCACAGGTTAAGCCGTTTATTTATGGCATAAAACCAGCCATAATCGGCGTTATCCTATCGCTAATGATAACGCTCGGAAAAAAGGCACTTAAGAATATAGAACTATGGTTCATTGGCCTTTCATGCGCCATTTTAGCCGTTGTGGGTATCAACGAGGTGCTTATCCTTTTTGGGGCGGGCTTTGCTGCCATCCTGATTTACTATATCAGAAATAAATTTGGCGCTTTAAATTCCATTGGGCCTTTTGCGTTGCTGCCTGCATTAGCTGTTTCCGGAAATGGTACAGATTGGAAGATTTTCTGGATATTTCTTAAAGTAGGGGCAATTTTGTACGGCAGCGGTTACGTCCTGTTTGCTTTCCTCGATTCGGAATTGGTAAAAACCGGGATGCTGTCGCGCCAAACTTTAATTGATGCCATAGCAGTTGGGCAATTTACTCCGGGGCCAGTATTTTCTTCGGCTACGTTTATTGGCTGGCAAATGGGTGGGTTAGCCGGCGCGGCAAAGGCTACTATCGGCATATTCCTGCCATCATTTTTGTTTGTGGGATTTTTAAATCCGCTGGTTTCATGGCTTCGAAAATCAAAGGCCATGTCTGCGTTTTTGGATGCAGTAAATGTAGCCGCCATCGCTTTGATTTTGGCGGTCTGTATTGAGATGGGCAAAGATTCAGTAAATAACTGGAAAACGGTTTTGATCCTGGTTGCTGGAATTGCTGTCAGTTTGTTTAATAAAAAACTAAACAGCGCCTTTGTAATTATCGGTGGCGCTGCAGCGGGTTACCTGCTTTGCCTGATATAACCGGTTTGAAAAATTCCATTAACTACCGCTAACCAACTGCGGGTTAACCGTATCATCTATATTGCCAACGATGTGCCTTATGGTGACGTCCAAAGATTCAACAGCCTGTTCAAGCAATTGGAGGTATTCTTTTGGCGCATTATAATCGTGTTCCTTTATAAGTCCCATCAGCCCCATTATTGAAGTAAGCGGTGCACGGAACTCATGCGCCTGTATATGGGCTATTTTTAAGAGAGACGCATTTTGAGCTATTATTTTTTGTTCTTTAATTTTTCGCTCAGTTACATTCCGGATAAGGTAAGATACTCCGATAATATCATTTTGGTCATTCCGGGCAGTTTCAAATGTAGCTTCCCACCATATTAAGCCTAATTCTTCATAGTCGGTTGATCCTTCAACAAAAGCCCGCTGGCCCTCTAAAGCCTGGTTATACAACCTGATAAATGTGGCAACAAATGCAGGCTCCAAATATTTAATGAGCTGATCACCCCTTAATAACCTGGCATATGCACCATTCGGATAAAATTGTATGCGGTTCTATTAAAGTCGATTATTTCGCCGTGTTTTCCCAAAAGCACCTGGAAATTGGTTGAGCTTTCAAAAAATGAACGAAGCCTGATATTGGCCTCGTTGTTGAGTATTTTTTGCTCCTTTAGTTCGGTTTGCTTTTTTTCAAGCATTTTTGCCATCGCCCTAAACTCAAGCACTTTTATAACCTGGTTTGCAAGCAATTCAAGCGCAATTTGTTGATGTTGATTTAAAAATCCCGGATTAAGATCCAAAACATACAGGGCACCTATTCTTTCACCTTTTTGGGTGATCAAAGGAACGCCTGCAAAAAATCTTATGCCGGGATCCTCGCACACCATTGGATTCCCCGTAAAGCGTTCGTCCAGCAATGTATCGTTTATGGTAAGCGCACCGTTATGCAAGGTCATATGGACGCAAAAGCTCAAATGCCTTGAAATTGATTTTTCAATAAAGCCATTTTTTAATCTTAAATAAGCGGCCTCGTTGCCCGTGAATGAAATCACCGCGTAGGACATATTGGTGATAGCAAACGCCTGCTCAACGATCTCCTGCAATTCCTTATCTTTTTCCCGGGCCAATTCAATTATGCCCGACATTGCCTGTAAACGTAAATCTTCAATAATCATTTAATTGTTCCGGGGACTTTAAGCTAGTTACATTTACAAGTATGAAATACACTGTTTTTTAATTGTCAATTTAACAAATATGGTCGTTATACGAACAAAAGACAGATTTAGTTATGCTAAAACTATAGTTAAGGTAAAATAATTTAAGTTTCACAACAGTTTTTATCGAATTATTCCATTTCTCGATCTAATAACCAGAAATAAAAATCCCAATAAAATTTATTTCATTGAAAATCAATACATTAAACAATTATTGTATTTTTTATAGAACTATGTATTGCATATTACTATCCTAAACATATATCTTTACAAAACAATTAAAATATTCACGGGCTTCACGGGGCCCTGAGGTAAAACATTATAAAAAAAATCAGATATGAAAACAGGTGTTTTTTTTGCTGTATTCAGCATCCTTGCGTTAAGTATCTTCCTGGTTTGGTCAAAGTTTGAGGATTTTAACCACAACATTTCCATCTCCATTAGTGAAGAGAAAGACACTTACGAATTTTCGGCACATTACGATAGATCAAATACCCGCAAGGTTCAGGCTTATATTAATGAGAGCATCAAACCAAACCAGATGGGTAGTTCGGAAAATGATTACGTTGATGCCACCACCTCACTGCCGGATAATACACGGTTTTACATAAAGGAATCTCCGGGGAGATTAAAAATAAGGCTGGATAAAACACAAAATTCAACAGCATCCTATTTCCGCATTAAAAAAATGTGCGAAGGGGTAAAACAATTATTAGCAGAAAATTAGCTATTAATGCAACCGATAACAAAAAATGAATTCGTTAACAAAAACAACAACAATGAAAACAATAGCCCTCATCCTCTCTCTGCTGGTAGCAGGTACTACCCTCAGTTTTGCCCAATGCGGCAAAAAGTTTACTATCACAACTTCAAAAACCGAACACTTGGACAGCAACGGCAATGTTACCCGCACTGATGACGAAAAAGCGGTTGTGGTAATAGGTAAAGCCGATATCAATATCTCAGTAAACGACGACCATAAAATGAGCGGAACCATCACAGCCGACACCTGTAACTGGCCTATAGCTTACAAAGAAGGAAAAACCATTATTAAGGCTGTTATTGCCGATCAAAATGGAGACAACAAAAATGTCACGATCACTATTATGGGTAAGGATGGAAAAGTCACTTTGTTGTTTGAATTAGAAGGTGAACCAGATGACAGGATCAGGGTGGCCGCGGATAAATTTGAAGAAACAGTTTGATACCCGGATTGAAAGATGCTGTTTCAAAAGTCTATGAACTAAAAAGCCAGCGAAATAATATTTGGACTTGGCGTTCTTTGTGCCCTTTGTTGTTTATTTTCACCACGAGGAACACTAAGAGAGAACACTATGGACACAAAGATCTAATCGCTCAAAAAAAATATAATTTGGTTGCCGTTCATGTCACGAGACTTTTGATACTGCCTTTTAATGGTTTCCCTGCTATACCGCAAAACGCATAACAAACTCAGTACCTTCGCCGAGTTTGCTTTTTACTTTAATCGTCCCGCCTATGGCTTCAACCTGGGTCTTTACCATAAAAAGGCCCATCCCTTTGCCTTCGGTTGTGGTATCAAAGCGCTTATACAAGCCAAATAAATCCGATGCATTTTTAAGAAGGTCTATCCCTTTACCATTGTCTTTAAAACGCAGTTCTACCTTGTTTTTAAGTTGATGGCTTTCGATGGTAATTACCGGCGCGATGCCTGGTTTACAGTATTTAATACTATTTGAGGAAAGGTTATAAAGAATACTGTACAGATAGCTCCTGATACTAAAAATAGAATCGACATCAAATTGACAGTTGAACTGGACTTTTTTGCCAACTACGGTATTATTTATACTTGTTTTAATAGCAGTGACAAGGTCCATAAAATAAATTTTTTCCTTTTTTTCATTCGTTAGCTCCCGTGCCTGTAAAATCTGATTCAGGTCCTGGATCACGGTATCCATATTTTTGATCGAGAGAGAGATTCTTTCCACCACTTCCTGTTTTTCGGCCTGGTTAAGGTCTTCTTCCATTAACATTTCAGACAAGCCAATAATATTTGCCACGGGTGCGCGCAGGTTATGCGAAATGATATAGGTAAATTGTTCAAGATCCTTTATGTGCTGTATCAGGTCGGCTGTTATCCTTTCGCGTTCAAGGGCAGCGGTTTTAGTCTCCGTAATATCTTTATTGGCTAATATAAAACCCCAGTTTTGGTCATTTTTGTCTTTTACGGCTAACCATCGTACGTTATTCCATTGCGTCGTCCGGTCGCCGCGCTGGTAGCTTATTTCGTAGCTAATCGCTTCGCCTTTAGCCACTCCATCCAGCATTTCTTTTATAAATGGCCATCGTTCCGCGGTAAAATAGTCCCGCACTCGCTTACCTACCTCAAGCTTTTTACTGTTTTGCTGGATGGAATATCTATCTGCCAATGCATTAAATGACAATATCTTCATATCCGCATCAAACAAGATGTATGATGAATCTGTATTGTCAAAAATGGTTCGCAAGTTGGCTTCCGACTTTTTTATTGCTTCTTCGTCCAGTTTGCGTTGGGTAATATCGGTCACCATGGCCAATGCTCCTTTATATTTGCCGGTTTCGTCAATTATCGGGTTCGCAGAGATATTGGCCCACACATCTTCCCCTGTCTTGGTTTTGTATCGTATATCCAGGTTTTCTTTTGACCCTCGCCTCCTTCTTTCCATACAGGCAATAGCGTACGCCTTGCCTTCCTCATCCATAAAGTCATAAAGCTCTTTCCCAAGCACTTCGTTCGGGCTATATCCTAAAATATCGGCCATTTTTTTGTTTACAAAATTGGTCTTTTCATTTTCGTCAATCGTCCATATCCCTTCCTGTGCCGATTCAACAATCTGCCGGTACCAGGTCTCACTTTGCCGGTGTTTTTCTTCTGCCGCTTTACTATCGGTAATATCGCGTGTTATGCCGTCTACCCTGGTCAACCTCCCCATTTCATCAAGGCACGGTACCACTTTATTTTCCACCCAGCGTACTGTTTTATCTTTGCGGATGATGCGATATTGCTTGCTAACCTTTTCGCCGCGTTGTAATATTTCTTCTTCACCATCCACCAGGTGTTTGTCGTCCGGGTGGATCAGCTCAAACCACAGCCTGTTATTTTCCAGAAATTCGGATGCTTTGTGTCCGTATAGTTTTTCGCAGCCGTTAGAGATCTGGATAACCTTAACGTTGATCATATCAACGGAGAAAAAAACCTCATCCATCGCATTAAAAAACAACATCAGGTCCTGATGAGCAGCAGCCAGCTTTTTTATACTATCGGGGACTTGAACATGCACTGACATTGGGTTCTGCGTAATTTTCCTGTTAATGTCGTAAGCCCGTTATCTATAGCGGCTTTATACCCTTAAATCAACAACGATTTTACAAGCTATTAAACACCGTAATAAAAATAAAAAAAGCTCAACAACCAATTAATAATCCAGATCAAATATAAGAGTTTGTTTCGGTAAAAAATCAAACTTTTTTTTTCCGCAGATAATATCGTTTTAATATCCCCGACTCTCAAAACGCCTTGTTAAACCACGCCTGACATCTAACTAAATATTAATATATCAGCTATATAATAATAAACGCCATATGCAATGTGTTAACCTTTCAACAAGTCGTTTTATAGTTAAAGGCCCTACTGGTTCCGTATGAGTCATTTATAAAGGGCATAAAAACAGTAACCAACCTGCCGGGCGGCAAAAAAGAAAGGGTGAAAGCATGTTTTGCTTTTATAAAAAGCTATTTTTCACCTGAAACATTAATGATGCCCGGGCATGGTGAGCCGTTTTTGGTTGCAGATTTGGAGCTGATTTAGGCAGTAAACCAAGTTTGC
>NZ_CAIWNH010000080.1 GCF_903913935.1 uncultured Mucilaginibacter sp. | reverse complement strand
CATATTGAAGGGCTTGATGAGCCGATGCTGGAAAATACGGCTACGCAATTATTTGTAGAGACACCAAAAAAAATCGTTAGCGAATCCAGCAGCCCTGACCTGAGCCACATGTATTCCATTAACCCTTACCAGGGTTGCGAACATGGCTGTATTTATTGCTATGCCCGAAATACGCATGAGTATTACGGTTTCAGCGCCGGACTCGACTTTGAGCGAAAGATCATTACCAAACCAAACGCGCCTGAATTACTGGAGGCGTACTTCAATAAAAAAAATTACAAGCCCGTTTGTATCCTGCTTTCGGGGAATACGGATTGTTACCAGCCGGTTGAACGAAAATTGGAAATAACCCGGTCATTGCTGGAGTTGTTTTTAAAATACCGCAACCCGGTAAGCATTATCACCAAAAATAACCTGATTCTGCGCGACCTGGATATTATTACCGAGCTGGCCGCCCTTAACCTGGTGCATGTAAATATCTCCATGACGTCCCTGAATGAACAGCTGCGGCAAAAGCTGGAGCCACGCACCGTTACCGCTACCGGACGGCTGGTGGTTATTGAAAAGCTATCCGAAAAAGGCGTGCCGGTAAGGGTGATGGCGGCGCCCATCATCCCCGGGCTAATCAGCAATGAGGTGCCCAATATTATTAAAGCTGCGGCAGGCAGGGGCGCTTTGGCAGCCGGCTTTACTGTGGTCAGGCTGAATGGTAGCGTTGGCGAACTGTTCAGCGACTGGATCTTTAAAGCATTCCCTGACAGGGCCGAAAAAGTGTTGAATATGATCAGATCATGCCATGACGGTAAGCTGAACGACAGTAATTTTGGCCGCCGGATGAGCGGCGAAGGGCATGTGGCCGAATCTATCCACCAATTATTTAAAATGGCCTGCAACCGCTTTTTGGCCGACAGGGATATGCCGCCTTTTAATTATGACCTGTTTGTGCCGAGGAATGGGAAGCAGGTGAGTTTGTTTGGTGAGTAGAGAGTGGTGAGGGGTTATGTTTCCACCGGGTCGCTTCGATTATGGTGTACCTACGGCACACTAACGCTTTTTGGCATTTTTTCTACCGATATCTTGCTCCTAAGTAGCAGTTATAAAAATGAAGGCACCAGTATTTTATGATTCTATAACGCTTTGTATAGGTGACCGAATTCTATGACGCGTAGGGTCTACCGCTTTGTGGAAAAACAACCATTGCTATGCCTCGTAGAGGCTACCCTTATACATCTGTCAGGCAATTAAATATATTATAAAATGGGTTCAAATCCTTTAATAAATCAGCATTACGCAGACCACCATATTTTGGGCTTGAAATTACATGCGGCTACGGGTAGCCTCTACGAGGCAATTATATCTATTCTAATTTTTTTCTACAAACGGGTTATCCCTAACGGGATATTTTCTCAGCAATTCAAGAAATCGAGGTTCATTTTATATTATCACCCGAACATGGCGATACAGCGCCTGTTTTATTGATTTATTTACCAGTCCCGTAGGGACTAAATGTCGGTAGTAACAACAATTTAATAGTTGATCCGCGCCGTAGGTGCGCAACCCAGGCTGCATGCGTTATGCATTTCGCGTACTGATCAATCGCTCTATCAAAACCCCAATCGCAACCCCAATCGTGTAGCTGAGCAAATCACCCCAAAGAAAAACTTCGCCCAATATTAAACCGCCGAGAACTGTGTGCCTGATGTTGTTGATCCATGGCGCCTGGTACAACTGGCTGAACTCAATCGCGTAGCAAAACAGCAGGCTGGCGATCACGATAAATTTAGTGGATTTGCCGACAAACAGGAACCTGAAGCCGAAGTAAATCATTGTCGCCCATAAAATATCACCGATGAATAAGGGGATGCCTGCAATGTGCCGGGATAAAAGGCCGAGGATGATAGTGATGATGATCAGGAGAAACCAGGTGAGGCGTGTTTTCAATATTAGTTGGCTTTAAAAAGCATTACGATCGCGTTATCTTCGGGTTCTTTATAGGTTTTTGGATAGGTTATCAAAAGGCCCAGTTCATTCTCTGTTAATTTCCAAATTTTAAATCCAATGGGCTGGGCATCCTTGCTTTCGACAAATAACATATCATTGTCGATTTTGTAGGGAATTACTTCTTGCTTTTTATTTTTATCAATAAACCGCAGTTTTTGGTTATTTGTAAGGTCTAAAAACACCAATTGATTGTTGGCGTCAAAAGAGAAGCCTTTATTTAGATTTCGTTTTATCACATCAAATTTTTCAAATCTCCACATTTTGTGAATTGAAATTTCATTCAAATTGCCACTCTGATACTCAGACCCGACAACTACCAAAATAGCAATCAAAATAAAACTCGATTTACCTCTCATTATTAATTCCTATCTGAGAGCAATTTAACGATTCTACCTAATAAAACAGCAGGAAATGCTTTGAACAAAAATTTCCGTATCTTAAAAATACTTTAAACCATCAAAAAATGAAAATACCCAAATGTTTTAAGAAGTTGGCTCCACTTGTACTATTGTTATTCCTATCGTCAGGCTGTAAATTTTTTACCGAAGGCAAAAATAAGCTGAAGGCTTATTGCCCTGGCTTAAATATTGGGGTAAGCGGCGTCAGCTGGTCGGGGAACGCGGCGAGAGATGCTTATGTACTGGAATACGACAGGGATTCTCAAAAAAAAGTCGTTACTTATTTTGAAGACAAAACGAACGGCTTCGCTGACGTGAAAAACAGGGACTTTTACGATATTAAGATCAATGATGATGAAGTGATAGACAGAAACGACCATGTTTTGCTTAAAACCATTGAGAAAAGGAAAGGTACCGCAGAAGTGGTTTTTAATGAGACGACCAGGAGGATTATTATTGTGGAGGAATAAGAATGATGAATCGGCTTGACCATAAATGTACACTGAATTTAGTAATCCTTGTCTTTTTTGTCTTCTCTTCTTTTTGCTGTTCAGCGCAGGGGGATTACTTTTCAAAAATTGACCCGAGGGTGATGGCTAAAATACTTGATCTGAAAAAAAAGGATGCTAAAGTTATTGTTTGTTTCTATGAGCCATGTTACGGAGCAGTGTTTCCAGTCGGCAAAGATTCCTGTAATGTATATAACATTAAGTACCTGCTATGGTGTATTAACAACAAGTGCTTTATGCAAAGATTTGATGACTGTTGGGACTATCGCCCAATTGATATAGGTCCTACCTTAATGACGTTCCTTCAAAGTAATTACTTGGTGATTAGGGAGGAGAAATTAGCGAACCTGAAATACAGAGCGATTATAGATGGCAAAGATTCGATTCAGGAGATTTACGGCATCGATCATAGTTGTCACTACATATTTGAAGTTTATTTCGGTAACCACCAGTCAACTATCGATATAAATGATTTTGTTTTAGAGAAAACTGATTATGAAGGGCACCGCAATTTAAATTATGAAATAAATCAAAAATCCATGCAGAACAAATTGAAAAACCTTGCTGAAACACAGGTAGCAAAGTACAACCAGAACCTCTCCGACAAAAAACCTGTTAATAAATAAAATAGATAGCTATTACCCCTACTTCTTAATCGTATTCTTCACGGGCCTTGCAGCGGCAACGCTGGCAAAAGCATCCTCAGCTTCTTTTTTTGGTTTTGGCTGCGCGGCTTTTGCGGGCAGTTCGGCTAATACGGTGCGGCCGCCTTTTACTACCTGGCCAAGGTCAACTTTAATGGTTGAGCCAAGGGGTAAAAAAACATCCACCCTCGAGCCGAATTTGATGAAGCCAAACTGCTGGCCCTGCTCTACTTTGTCGCCTTCTTTTACATACCAAACTATGCGGCGCGCAAGCGCACCTGCTATCTGGCGGAACAAAACGGGCACACCGGCTGCGTTTTCAATCACGATGGTGGTACGTTCGTTTTCGGTGGAGGATTTGGGGTGCCAGGCCACCAGGTATTTACCCGGGTTGTATTTAAAATATTTAACGACTCCCGCAATTGGGTTACGGTTAACATGCACATTTACCGGCGACATAAATACCGAAAGCTGGATCCTTTTATCTTTTAAATATTCAGTTTCAGTAGTTTCTTCAATTACTACCACCTTACCATCGGCAGGACAAAGCACAATTTTGTCATCAGTTTCTACCGGGAAAATGGGGCTGCGGAAAAATTGCAGGATGATCACAAAAAGCGCAAAAGAAAGTATATAAACGATCCATTTTACTACATGGGCTTCGGGAAAGTAAAACTGGATCACGGCGTTCAACACAAAAATGAACAGTACGCACAGTGCTATAGAGGTATATCCTTCTTTATGGATGGTCATTGTTTAATTCTTTCTGCAAAATTAATAATTTTATTGGGTTAACAGAGACGAAGTAGTGTAATGAAATACACCGGGCAGTTCATCGGGCATACGGTGCATTTATATAGCAAAATTTCTTTATAAATCCAAGGTAAATTACAGAAAAATTACTGTGCCGGGTGTCCCAGGTGTATTCATCCGTGCCGGGTGGTTCATGCGGCCCAGAACTTTAATGCGGGCGCTGGCCAATCGTCTTTTTTTGTCGACCATGGTCCATGGGCTAAAAACCTAAGAAGCAATAAAATACAAATACATATATACAATAGGTGCTGCAAGGAACAGACCATCAAAGCGGTCGAGCAGGCCGCCATGGCCGGGCAGTATTCCGCCGCTGTCTTTCACGTTAATACTCCGCTTAAACATCGATTCCACCAGGTCGCCCAGGGTGCCGATGCAGGAAATGATAATAGCGATGGAAACCCATTGGTTCCATGGCAGTTCAACATAAAAGTGCGCCAGGATAAGGGCAACACCGGCACTGATGATGATGCCGCCGATAAAGCCTTCCCATGTTTTTTTAGGGGAGTGGCGTTCAAACAATTTTGTTCGGCCAAATTTCATTCCTACCAGGTAGGCGCCGGTATCGTTTGCCCAAAGCAATATCAAAAATGCAAGCGGGAAATGAAAGTCATATGCTCCCCTTACAAATGCCAGCGCATGGAAAAAAGTAAAAGGCACGATAACAAGTATAATACCCAGGTAGGTGTAGGCGATATTGTTAAAAGGAGTGTCCGACTTATTGTATAACTGCCGGATAAAAACCAGCGCCGAGGTGAGCGGCAGCAGGAACAGCAAGGAATGCGCAGCTTTGTAGCTGAGCAATAAAGTAATGTTATCAGAAAATATGAGCACAGCAATACCTGCAAAAAGAATCATACCGTTGATGATGCCCAGGGCGATATCGGGTTTTGCGGTGTTTTGGGTAACCAGTGTATAAAACTCGTACAGGCAAAATGCGCTCAGCACCAGGTAAAAAGGCATAAATACAAACTGACCCAGAAGTACGGAGGCCAGCATAACAATAACAAAGAAAAAGCCGGTAATGGCGCGTGTTTTCATAAATTAACCTGGTTAAGGATGATGACCTCAATCGCGTCGCTGAAATCCTCCTGGTGTATATATACTTCTATTTCACCAAATGTACGGTGAGATGAATCTTGTTTATTAATAATAACGCTTTCTACATAATAGCCGGCAAGCGCTTGTTTTACCATTTCTGCCTGGTAATAATTTGCTGAAGTAAAAATTTTAATCCAGTTCTTCTCCATCAACTTCAATGAAAGGCTTTTTTTCTAAAGCGATTTTGCGGTAGATCAGCATCAGCAATAATAAAAGTGCCGCGCTAATGGCATAACCAATGTAATTGAACAGGTGCTGGTCGTCCGGGTTATCCTTAATTATTTTATGCTGATAAAGGTACGTAACTACGACATCGGTTCCGTTATTTAAAAAATGTGCCCATACCGCCGGCCAGATACTGCCGCTCCATGCAACAAAATAACCAAACAGTACGCCGAGCAGCAACCGGGGCAAAAAGCCATAGAATTCCATATGGAAAGCGCTGAATAAAATAGCCGTTATCCAGACAGCGGCATGTACGTTATTGGTCCAGCGCACGAATATCGTTTGTATCACTCCCCTGAACATGAACTCCTCCACAATAGCCGTTAACAAACCTATCAGCAACAAATCCAGCAACATATCCCAGATGGTATTCATCCGCAGCATTATACCGGTTATTTTTTGGGCACTGTTCTCGCTATCCTTCATCCAATCCTCCAACCCTTTCAGATAGTCCGGTAGTTTCATTTTCAGGTTGATATTTGAGAGCAGTTCAATTGTCGGGTTCGATAGGAACATCAACAGGAAAACCAATACCAAAAGCCCCCAATGAAAGTTTATACCGGGTTTGATGTAATCATGTTCATCATTTACAATAACCTTTGCAAAAAATACCGGCGCTACAAAGATGGGTAGTGTTGTTCCAATCAACTGTAACACCCATAACGAATTGTTTAAATGGGGTGTTGAAGGATTTAAACTGGCGATGTCCATTATTCCCTTAATGCCATAAATACCGATAAGCGCAAAGTTGCAGATCAGCAGCGCGCCAATAAATACAGCGCTAAAAATCAGTAATTGAACGCCGGGGTGCAATTTATTTGCACCGTTTTTCAGTTGTTTATAGGGTGTATTTATCATCCGGCTTAAAATACGTAAATTTGCAACGAAGATAATGTATGTCGGTACAAATTGGAAATATTGATTTAGGAGAGTTCCCGCTGCTTTTAGCGCCAATGGAGGACGTGAGCGATCCGCCTTTCCGTTTTGTTTGCAAGCAAAACGGTGCGGATATGATGTACACGGAGTTTATCTCATCCGAAGGTTTGATCCGTGATGCTGCTAAAAGCCGGCAGAAACTGGATATATTTGAGTATGAGCGCCCTATAGGTATTCAAATTTTCGGCAGCGATATCGACCATATGCGCGAGGCTACCGAAATAGCTACGCTGGCTAAGCCCGACCTCATGGATATTAACTATGGCTGCCCGGTTAAACAGGTGGCCTGCCGCGGCGCCGGCGCCAGTTTATTACAGGATATAGACAAGATGGTAGCCATGACCAAGGCCGTGGTTGAAGCAACCCATTTGCCGGTAACAGTAAAAACAAGGCTCGGCTGGGACGATAATACTAAAAATGTAGATGAAGTTGCCGAACGTTTGCAGGATGTGGGGATAAAAGCCCTCACTATTCATGGCCGCACACGGGCGCAAATGTATAAAGGTGTTGCCGATTGGTCGATGATCCGTGATATTAAAAAAAATCCGCGGATAAAAATTCCAATTTTTGGAAACGGGGATATTGATTCGCCTGAAAAAGCTGCTGCCTGGCGCATGGAATTTGGAGTCGACGGGATGATGATCGGGAGGGCAGCTATTGGTTATCCGTGGATTTTCAGGGAGATCAAACATTATTTTAAAACCGGGGAACACCTGGATAAACCCACCATTGCCGAACGGATTGCTGCCTGCAGCACCCATCTGCAGAAATCTATAGAATGGAAAGGGCCAAAAACAGGCATTTTTGAGATGAGAAGGCACTATTCCAACTATTTTAAAGGGATAGAGCATTTTAAAGAATACCGAATGCAGCTGGTTACGGCCGGTACCCTGGAGCAGGTTTCGGAGATATTGGAAGAGATATCCAACGACCCCAGGTATACTCCTTTAGAAGTTGAAAGTCTTTAGGTTCAGGCCCTAAGTTCGTAAAAAGGGCTTATTGATTTAGCAATATATAAAAACTTAAAAAATTTATATTCAAATGGCTTGATTTTTGAGTTGATAGTATATATTTGAAAAATTGAAATGCTAACAATGGTTACCACAATTACAGACGGTGTTAAAGTTTCCGTAGAAACAATCTATCAGCCAGAATATTCCAACCCCGCAAACGACCATTTTATGTTTGCTTACAAAGTAACCATAGAAAACATGGGCACTTACGCGGTTAGGTTAATTTCTAGGCACTGGTATATTTTTGATTCGAACGGAGCAAAAAGAGAAGTAGAAGGCGAAGGTGTTGTTGGCCAGCAACCGGTAATTGAGCCAGGCCATTCGCATGAATATGTTTCCGGCTGTAATTTAAAAACAGATATGGGAAGTATGAAAGGCGAGTATCAAATGTCGCGCCTTATTGACAATTCACTGTTTAATGTTCAGATACCCGAATTTTACCTGGTGGCGCCCTACCGAATGAATTAAAAACGACAAAAATCACTTATACATAAAACCCCCCGACTTTTTAATCAGCCGGGGGGTTTTATTTTAAAAATATGTTTGTTGCAGTGTTATTTTAATTTTCTTTCTGCTTTTGTGGCTCCGGTTTTTGTTGCGGCCTTACGCGCTGCGGCTGCACCTTTTGTGGTTGTACACGCGGCGGCTGTACGCGGGGTTGGGGCTGCTTTGCTGCGCCATTATTTTGCGGTTTAACAGCATTTGGCTGGTTCGCTGGCCTGTTCGGGTTATTAACGTTCGGTTTCGGCTGGTTTACAGGCCTGTTCGGGTTATTAACATTTGGTTGATTATCAGGCTTGTTTGGGTTATTGCGGTTACCATTAGGGTTTTGATTACCTAACCTTGAGTTTGGAGCAACCTGTCCGCGCTCGTTCATCGGTTTGCCGCCAACTTTATCCATAACAGCAGCTGTTGGATGCCCTCCGTTTACTTTTGCAAACTGGCTTTTGTCCTGGCTGGCATGCTGCTGGTGACTCAATTGTTCGGCTGTTGGCTGAACGTGTTGTTCGTGCATAGCGGCTACTTCTTCGGGCCTCGGCCTGGCTTGTATACCGCCCGGTCCATTAAAACTGGTATGGTTATTTACGGTAACGTTATTAATAACAGTACGGTCAACATAAGTATTGTGTATTATGGTGGTGTTTACATTTACAACGGCTGTATTATAGCGGAAACGCCCGCCTTCCCAGTTGCCGCCGTAAAAACCAGCGCCGCCGTAACCATAACCATAATTAATGCCGCCGTAAAAGCCAACATGAGGCCCCCAATAACCGGCATGGAAACCGTATGCGGCGCCTTCGTAACCCCAATAGGCGGGTGTCCATAAATAACCAGGGGTTGGCGGGGCTACCCATACACCGGGTACCCAGTAATAACCGTCCTCATCATCATAAGCCCAATAACCGGGCTGCCATAGAAACCCTTCAACAGGACAGGCGGGCTGCACATACACCGGTAATTCAGGCGGGGCGATCCTGACGGAAATGCCTATACTCACCTGGGCATTTGCCGCAGATGCCGCAAAGAGCACCAGGCAAATTAGAAGGAATAATTTTTCAATCTTTTTCATTTTTAAGTATTTTCAGGGTATTAAATATTCAGTATTTGATAAGACAATAATCGGTCAATAATGTTTAAATATTTTTATGAAATCCTGAAACAAAGTACAGTTAGCGGCTGGCTTTTTATCGTAAACCTAAATTTGAACATTCCTGGATTGTTATTAAAATAAAAGAGGCCGCCTCATAAGTAAAATTAGGAGACGGCCTCTTAATAAGATGCATTCAAAGATCAGCGGTTATCTGCCTCCGTTTGGATGTTTTACTGGCTGAGCAGGACGTTGCTGCTGAGCAGGACGTTGCTGTTGAGCAGGTCGTTGCTGTTGAGCAGGACGTTGCTGCTGAGCAGGACGTTGCTGTTGAGCAGGTCGTTGCTGCTGAGCAGGTCGTTGCTGTTGAGCAGGACGTTG
>NZ_CAIWNH010000079.1 GCF_903913935.1 uncultured Mucilaginibacter sp. | reverse complement strand
AACTTATTTAATCCAATTATACAGCCGGTTGCTGTTTGTAAATACTAAATAATTTGAGATTAATGGACCGATATTTCCATTTCCCTCAGCAATGTTCAGCAAATCAATTAATCAACTAAATCAATAAAAATGAAGAAAGATGTACTGTTTTACAATTTCAATAGTTGCAAAAAAACGTTACTCGTTATTTTGCTAACTATTTTTGGTTATTCTGCCACATTTGCCCAAACCAGGCAAATTACCGGTAAAGTAACCTCGGCCGATGGAGCCGAAAGTTTGCCCGGGGTTAGCATTAGAATTAAGGGAACAACAACAGGTGTTCAAACTGATGTTAATGGCGCTTTTAAAATCTCGGCAGCTACTGGCGCTACCTTAATGTTTTCGTACGTTGGCTATTTGCCGCAGCAAATAATTGTAGGCGATGCCAGTGTATATAACATTAAACTTTCCCCTGATGCCCAGACACTTACTGAGGTAAATGTCGTTTCTATCGGTTATGGTACTGCTAAACGCAAGGACCTGACAGGTTCCATCAGTTCTATTTCTGCCAAGCAGATTGAAGAATTGCCGGTTACTTCGCTTGATCAGGCTTTGCAGGGTCGCGCAGCAGGTGTGCAGGTAACCAGTAACGATGGCTCTCCCGGTGGTAACATCACCGTACTGATCCGTGGTACTGGTAGTTTGGCTACGGGTGGTAACGTGCCATTATATGTTATTGACGGGTACCCGCTTGAAGCAGGTGGCATCAATAATATTAACCCTAATGACATTGCATCTATTGACGTATTGAAAGATGCATCTGCTACAGCCATTTATGGTATCAGGGCTGCAAATGGTGTGGTTTTAGTAACCACTAAAAAGGGTAAAACAAATGGTGTAACCGTTTCATTAGACGGATACGAAGCTTTCCAGGGTAAACCCAAAGAATACGATGTATTAAACGCTCAGCAATTTGCTACCCTGGCAAACCAGGTTGCAGCAGGTTCAAACGGAAACTTTCAATCTTTTTCTGGTTGGGCAACGCCATCGTCGTTAACAAACGTTGATTGGCAAAACACCGTATACCGTGTGGGCCTTACCCAAAACTATAGCCTTGCTATCCGCGGTGGTAATGATAAAATAAATTCGTCTACTTCACTTGGGTATTATAATCAAAAAGGTATTGTACTTGGCTCTTATTTCAAAAGGGTAACCGTTGGAAGCAACCTTGAATACAAACCTCAAAAATGGTTAAAGTCAAATTCATTTGTTAAGTATACGTACCAGGACCAAAACAACCCTTACGGAACAGGATCACTGATAGGATTAAGTGAATTGCCGCCAACTTTAGATGGTGGTAACCAGTTAACCAACCAGATTAAAGATGGTAACAGTAATTATGGGTTTTTCAATCCGATTTATGTATATGTTGCAAAATATAACAACCCAGTTTACAATATCGAAAATAACCGTTATTCAAACATTGGTAATTTCTTTGTTGCCAATACTAATTTAGAAGTAACACCGATCGACGGCTTAAAAATTAAATCAAACGCGGGTATTACTTATAACGGGTATAGCGGATCGTATTTCTCTCCTGAGGATGATCGTATTGTTAATCAATATGGCGCCCAGGCAGGTGCTACTCAAAATGCTTTCTACAATCAAAACATTAACAGCAGTTTTGACTGGTTGTGGGAAAATACCGTATCATATGACAAAACTTTTGGAAAACATACCATTAATTTTGTTGGTGGCGTTTCTGAGCAGGAGCTTACCTACAACTCCATGGCCGGTAGTGGTATCCCGCCAAACAGTGTGATCAGGGATTTATCTCAAAGCAAGACCCCTGTGTTTACTGCTGGTCAAAACGGGCAGGTGATCCAATCGCTGGCTTCACAATTTGTAAGGTTGGGATATAATTATGCTGACAAGTATTTTATTACCGGAACAGTTAGAAGGGACGGATCGTCTAAATTCGCGCCGGGTCATCAATATGGTACATTCCCCTCAGGCGCTGTATCCTGGAAAGCAAAACAGGAATCATTTTTGAAAAATGTTGATTGGCTTTCAGATCTTAAGTTCAGGGGAAGTTATGGCGAGGTAGGTAACGAGATCACCATCAATCCATTCCAATACCAGGCGCTTTATGCAGCCGGATCAGCAGCAAATACTTCACCTAACTACGGATATACTTTTAATAAAACATTCCAGGGAGGTATTTACTCAACCCAACCCGCAAATGACAACTTAAGGTGGGAAACCGATACACAGGCCGATTTAGGTACAGATATATCTTTTTTACACGGCGATTTGAATTTAACTGTTGACTTGTTCGACAGAAAATCAAAAGATTTCTTGTTAAACCTTGCTGCTTCTCCTCAAACAGGTTATTCTTTTATTACCCATAATATCGGTAGTATGGAAAATAAGGGTATTGAAATTGCATTAAATTACAGCCATGCTGTTAATAAGGACTTCCACTACGGAGCAAATCTTACCATTACTTCAATTGCTAACAAATTAACCAGCATAACTTCTGGTATTAAAGAAGTTTCAAACTTTGGCGGCCTTTCAATTCCGGCCGATGGATGGTCTACATTTACTGAAACCAATGTTGGGCAACCGGTTGGCGAGTTTTATGGCTACAAATCATTGGGTATTTTTCAATCCCAGGCGCAGATTGATGCTTTAAATGCCAATGCAGTTTCGCACGGTTTTTCAGCTTACCAAAAAACAATTACCCAGCCAGGTGACCGTTACTTTGCTGACGTAAATGGCGATGGTACAGTAAACGCCAGTGACCAGGTTAGTTTAGGCAGCCCGATCCCTAAGTTTTACGGTGGTTTAAACCTGGATGCGACTTACAAATCGTGGGATATTGGCCTTTATTTCTACGGTGTTTACGGTAACAAAATATTTAACTTTGCTGAAAGCGCGCTGGAAAGCTTCCAGAACCGCAGCTTTGTTGGTGTGGAGAATATCAGCAAAACCTATTTGCAAAACGCCTGGACGACCTCAAACCCGTCCAATACATACGCAAGGATCACTTCAAATGACGACGCGATCGGCAGCAACGTGGCATCAAGCGCTTATATCGAAAACGGCAGTTTCCTTAAGTTAAAAACGCTTACTATTGGTTATTCCATAGCTCCTGATTTTCTTAAAAAAATAGCAATAACAAAATTACGGTTTTATGCTTCAACCCAAAACCTGTTTACGATCACCAGCTATAAAGGCCTTGATCCGGAAATTGGTATCCAGGGAGCGAATCCAACTCAAAATGGTGTAGATAATGGTACCTATCCATCATCTAAATATTATACAGTAGGTATAAACGTAACTTTTTAATTAAGAAAGATAAAATATTAACGATATGAAAATGACGAAGAAAAATTATATCCTGGTGAGTCTATTCGCTTTGCTGATGATTCCACTAGGTTGTAAAAAAGGGTTTTTAACCCAAACCAACACATTTGCCGCTACCGAGGGTGCTACGTTTCAGAAACCCCAGGATGTTATCGCAATGGTAAATTCAATTTACGATACTTTCCAGAGCAGCGATTTGTTAAAGAAGTCGATATGGTATTATGCAAATTTTGAAACACATGATTGGTTTAATAACGGTAACGATATTGTTTGGAATTATTACGGAATAGGCGCTGACTTTTATGCGTTGCCGGTTTTTGGGATAATGCCTACATTGGTATTGGCAGGGCAAATGCTGCACTAGATGTAATTGCAGATACCAAAGCAAAGGGTATCATTACCGCAGATCTGGCAAGCCGGTTAACCGGTGAAGCATTATTTTTACGGGGCATGACCTACTATTACCTTGGTGGTACTTTCGGCGGAGTGCCATTGGAATTAAAATCAGGGGGTGCTGGCTTAACCCCAAGGGCTACCCAGGACCAGGTATTTGCACAGGTAGTTGCGGATATGAAACAGGCGGAAAGTCTATTACTATCAAAAACCGCGCTTGCAACGGCTGACCTTGGCAGGGCCACTAAAGGCGCCGCCTATGGGTATGAAGGCGCTGCACAAATGTGGTTAAAAAACTATTCAGGCGCTTTAGCCGCTTTTAACAATCCGGAGTTAACCAGCAACTACCATTTACTGTCAAATTTTGTTGATGTGGGTGAGTTTAACCATCAAAATAGTGATGAATCACTATTTGAAGTTCAATTTAATATTACCGGCTCGCAAAGCTGGGATGGCGGCTGGCAGAATGGCGGCGAAGAAGCATGGATCGATGACTTTAGCTGGCCACAGGAAATCAGTGGCTTTGGTTATGATTACGGAAACCCAGGCCTTTGGTATTCATACCAGGCAGGTGACCTGCGCAGGGCGGCTACAATTATAGGCCCCGGAGACCAGAACATTAGCCCTGGTATTATTGCCAAATGGGGCGGTATAAAAGGTTATGCTGTAGTGCAGGCCAATTACCAAAGCAACCCAAATGTGTATTCAGACGGTAGTGGGAACCCAATAAATACTTGTGGTACGCTTTTGCACCCATGGTATGGAACAGACGGTACCCCCCGTTCAGGATATTATAATTCAAAAAAATGGCGTGACCCTACGCTTACAGGCGCAAACGGAACATCTGCAATTTTTGGCGGACAAAACCAGATCCTGTTACGTTACGCAGAAATTCTGCTGGACAGGGCTGAATGTAAGATCAGAACTGGCGACGTAGCCGGCGGATTAGCTGATGTAAAAGCTGTAAGGGACCGCGCTTTCGGCGGATCAGCGCCGGCGGTTATGCAGGATGGCCTTACCTGGGATGGTAAAGCAACTTCGCCGATAACCGATCCGTTGCAAATGGTATACAGCGAATACAGGCACGAACTTACTGCTGAATATTCATTGTTTTATGATCTGCGCAGGGCTGGCCCGGGTGTAGCATCAGCATTCATTCAAAACGCGTATGGAACTACATCAAGCACCAGTCAAATTGTTTATCCATACGGCCCAACAGCTGACGGTAAAACGCACGGTGTTTGGATGACAACCCTTCCTGCTAACAAGGATATATTACCGATCCCGGTTAGTGCGATAGGGCTTAACCCAAATCTGACTCAAAACCCTAGTTACTAAATTATAAGCATTAATATAGTATAAAAAAAGCCGCCTTTTTTCAGGCGGCTTTTTTTATATTTTAAAAAACTATGTTTGCAAACAAAACAAACTCTTATCATGAAGAAATGCTATCTGCTTACCCTGCTTCTTTTACCCTTGTTTTCAATAGCGCAATCCAATTATAAAGTTGGTTTTGTCGTAGATATCAAGGGTGATACCTTACATGGCTATATCGATCAAAAGGAATGGGGGCATAATCCGAAAAGCATTATTTTTAAACGTACATTAACCGGGAATACGCAGCAATTAGGATTACTTGACATAGATTTCTTTGAAATAGGAGGATACTTGAGTTACCAGAAATACAAGGTTGCAGTAAGTCTAAATTCGGTTGATATTTCCTCCCCCTCATCGATAAGCGATACCGCCACAGTAATTGACACCGTTTTTTTGAAAATATTGAAAAAGGGGAAAAACCTAACACTATTTGTTTATAAAGATGGCCTAAAAGACCGGTATTATATAAAGGATAATGATATGAGGTGGCCTGGTGAGTTACTGTATGGTGTATACCAGGATATTCTAAGCCCTGATAAGGTAATAAGTAAGAATACTTTTCAGGCCCAGCTGATTCAAACGGCAGTGAAATACAATTGTGGTACCGACAAACTGCTTAAAGAAATTCATCAATCCGACTATAAGGAAGACGATATTATACAGATTGTGGCTCAAATAAATGGTGACGCACAAGCAGGGGCAGCAGTAAAATCCGCGAATGGTTCTTCAGTAAGGCTTTTTGTTGGAGGAGCCTTTATTT
>NZ_CAIWNH010000078.1 GCF_903913935.1 uncultured Mucilaginibacter sp. | reverse complement strand
TGAAAATACTAACACCGCCCAGCGAAACGGTTATTTATTTAGACCCTCCATACTTAGGAACGGCACAATATCAAAATAAAATTTGCCATAATGCTTTGTATGAGTATATTAATAGCTCGCCTTATAAGATTTATCTGAGCAGCTATGATGCACCTTATGAATCTGTTATGGAAATTGCCCATAGGTCAACTTTATCACCAACAAATAACAGCAAAAAAACCATAGAAAAACTTTACTGTTGCGAGGCGGCATGACAACTGCCCACATACAGCCATTAACGTTTCGTTGGTGGCGACGGCTTACCGGGTGGATGATTGTTATTGTTAGAGTTTATGATGATGGCAACGGCTACCTGATAAAATCGCCGTATAAATTTATAACCGTTGGTGTGATTTATAACGATGATATTTATATCCATGGCATGTCAAACAGCTTTATTGGGATTAGAGATTTAAAGGCGATGGATAAAAGGCTGCATGAAATGGGAATAAAAATGGCGCACTGGTCGCATGCTGGTAAAAATCACGCATACAAGCTGAAAGGATAGAATGAACATTTATCGTCTAAATTTTGAAATAACAGCGCCGGAAATAGCGACATGGCACAGTTGCGAAGTAAGGGCGCTTACAGAATGCGCGGCAATTTTAAAAATTAAAAACTCATTTCAAGGCAAGACAATTAAAATCCAATCCGTCACAATAATACAAGGGATTAAATAATATGAACTTAGTCGAATATGCGTATTTGCAACACACGGCGGAAAAAACAGGACATCCGTGGGTATTGCCGCCTGGTTATCAGCTTATAAAAGTTTTACGCTCCACGCCTCGCGGGGCTTTTGCAAAAAATGAAGTGTTTGGGTTTATTGCCAGGCACCAAAATAACATTGAAGTTGTTTTCCGTGTCACTGATTCACATCACGACTGGTTATCAGACGGCAATCTTGACCTTATTCCGCACAGGATTGGGGGTAATGTCCACGAGGGAGGGTACAAACTTTACGAACAAATGCGGGATGCAATTGAGTCGGTCGTGCTGGCTAATCCGGGCGGGGGTGTCAATATTAAAGGGCATAGTTTGGGATGTTGGCTTGCGACATTTTGCGCGGCTGATTTGGCTTTTTATGAGCCTAAAGTATTTTTGTACGCACCACCCAGACCGGGGGATGTGCAGTTTGCATCAGCATTTAACACAATTTGCACGGACGTAACACGCTACGCAAACAGTGAGGATATTGTCCCAACATTGCCCACACCGCATCATTATTGCCACGTTGGGAGGCCGGTTTATTTTACAAAACACACGGGCGACGTGGTTAAAAATCATGCTATGTCGCTCTATGATGAGGCGACAAAATGAAAAAGATATTAATGTTGGCTTTGATGGTACCACTTTGCGCCCAAGCTTATACTTGCCGCTCACCTGTCGTTAAGCGGCAGTTTGATGTTTTAAGCGGCCATCCAAAAGGTAGGCCGGGGTATATTGTGGATCATATTTGTGCGCTGGCGAATGGTGGTATTGATGCAGTCATTAATATGCAATACCAGACGATCTCAGAAGCGAAGATAAAAGACAGGCTAGAAAACACCACGGCGGGCAGATTAAAATGGTGTACCCCGGAAAACTCAACGCCGACGCGCGAAGTTTATAATTGCATAGGTAAAAGATAATGGTTTTAAAGCAACAACAATTTGCGGTGGCTATTGCCAAATTGATACTTTATGCGGACTCAGCAAGCCTGTATGTTACGTTTGGCGATGCTTACCGCGATCCACGACTACATGGCGCGATGGGCGAAAAAAAAGGTTATGGCGCGGCTAATTCATGTCATAAATTGCGTCTGGCCGTTGATTTGAATATCATTAAAAACGGTACAATTGCGCCAGAATCAGAATATAAAAAACTCCAAGATTATTGGAATAAAAATCTTGGCGGATCCCCTATGATAGAGGGTGATGCTAATCATTTTTCATGGCAGGATGGGATTTTCCGGTAGACTTTAAAGTGTCTAACAAAACGCTCAACCGGAGCGCGGTTAAAGTTTCTTTTCATTGTTCAGCTTCCAGGCC
>NZ_CAIWNH010000077.1 GCF_903913935.1 uncultured Mucilaginibacter sp. | reverse complement strand
GTTGGTGTTTTCACCAACAAGTACCGGTATCTCAGAAGTAGTGTAATAAGGCATACTGGTAGTTGAATGGTTGATTAGGTTGGATGGGGTTGATGAAGTTGCAACAGGTAAGTTTTAATAAATGTCACCCGTACAATTTTGTAGTGTAGCGCTACACGTGCTACAACCTGCTACAAAGCGCTACAAAACTGAATATCAATATTTTAAGTGCTGACAAGATTTTGTCACTGACAAAATCTTGTCAGCACTTTTGCTCATTTATAGCGGCGAAATGCGAAATCACAAGTTAGGATATTGGTGATGGGCAAAGCGGGGGAAGTGAAACCCATGCCATCTCCAGCGTTCCATTTTTACACGCGCGGAACACCCGGAACGTTGTGAAACATACTCATTATCAGCATGTTTCATTTTTGATAAATTACCAGATTTGTATAAGTGACTGATAATCAACGTTGATAAAATCCGAATTTCGTGCGAGGTTGGGGCCGAAGCTTAATTTATCAGCAAAGGAATAAAGTAATATTACCTATCATTGCGGGGTTTCGATAAACTACGTTTTTTAAAAATTTATAACTTCGGCAACCAGACCTCTGAGCAATCATTTTACTTAATACATGAACAAACAAGATCTAATACACAAACTAAAACAATTAGATGGCCTTACAGCTGATGAAAAAGGCTCCTTAATTGAATTAGTAAAAACAAAAAAGAAATACGGGCTGGTGTGGGAAGATAAACCCGAAGCGGTTGAAGAGCAATTACGCATGTACCTGCCAGTGCTTAAAGAGATAAAAGACAAAAGAATTTTAGCAAAAAATATACCCCTAACGAATGACGGAGAGCCGTTTGAACAAGAAGAACAAGACCGAAATAAACCTGCGCCTAATCATATCTTGATTGAAGGAGATAATTTACATGCACTCACTGCACTCACGTTTACACACGAAGGAAAAATTGATGTTATTTATATAGATCCGCCTTATAATAGAGGGGAAAATGATTTTAAATACAATGACGATTATATTGACAAGGAAAATCCTTTTAAACATTCACTGTGGTTAAGCTTTATATATAAGAGACTTAAAATCGCAAAAAAACTTCTTTCGGAAACGGGAGTTATGATTATCCATATCGACGAGCATGAATTTGATGCGTTAAATTTATTAATGGAAAACGATCTCTTTGGCGAAAGTGATTCTTTAGGCCAGATCATATGGAATAAACAAAATCCCAAGGGCGACTCTAAGGCTATAGCAACGATGCATGAATATGTATTGGTCTATGCAAAAAACAAAACAGCCTTTACTGCTTTGGATAGTCCATTAATGAGGGCAAAACCGAATGCGGAGAGAATATTAATAAAAGCAAAAAAATTATTCTCGAAGATTGGTAAGTCAGAGATTCCCGATGAAATAAAGGAAGTCATTAAACCATTCAATTTTTCTGCAGAAATACTTAGAGACTCTGTTGTAGAATATGATCTGGATTTAATAAATAAGGAATTTCAGGCGTGGCTGAGCCGACAGGATTTTTCTGGTGGAGAAAAAGCTTATAAGTTTATAGATTCTCGTGGGGATGTTTATCGTGGTGTGTCGATGGCTTGGCCGAATAAAGAACAAGCACCAGAAGATTACTTCATTCCGCTTATTCATCCAGATACAGGAAATCCGTGCCCAGTTCCTGCAAGGGGGTGGCGAAATCCTCCCAATACGATGATGAAATTAATTGAAAAAAACTTGATCTTATTTGGCGATGACGATACAAAACAACCTGAAAGAAAGTATTTGCTCAAAGAAAATATGGAAGAAAATACGCCATCAATTTATAATAATGGAGGTAGCGATGACGATTTGTTAAAAGATATGGGGATAACATTTCCTTATCCCAAGCCTACCTCAGCGGCCAAATACTTTCTTAGTTGTATTCATCCAAACCCTACCATTATTTTAGATTTTTTTGCCGGTTCAGGCACAACATTACACGCTACTATGCAACTAAACGCAGAAGATAAAAAACAGAGACAATGCATTCTAGTGACCAACAATGAAAATAATATTTGTGAAGAAGTAACTTACGCTCGGAACAAAAAAGTGATCATTGGATTTGTCAATGCAAAAGGCAATCAAATCAAAGGCCTAAATAGCAATAATTTGCGTTATTTCAAAAGCGATTTTGTGTCGAGTGCGAAAAATGAAGTTAATAAGAGGATGCTGACTCAAGCTAGCACGGAATTACTACAAATCAAAGAAAATTGTTACGTTGATATCACAGAGCCCAGTGGTTTTAACCTAAGCGAGTGCGGTATATTTATAGATGAGAGAGGTAAGTACATGATTGTTGTGTACCACAGTCGCAACCAAAATTCCGTTTGTGAGCAGTTAACAACCTATATCGATAACCTTGCCATTGAACAACCAATAAAACTTTACGCGTTTAGCCCGGAAAAAGAAACTTTAGCAGCGGATTTTGCTGACGTGGCTGATAAAATTGAAGCTTTGCCATTGCCCGACGCTATATATAACGCATATAGAGCAACTTTTCGCACATTAAGGCTGGATAGAAATATTGTTAATCCCGCCGAAATAATAGAAAAAGACACTGCACCCGAATTATTTGATATACCCACCGGCGCATAAACTATGTATATACTTAAACACTTTCAGGAAACCGCCGTTAATAGCCTGCTTGGCCACACTTATGAGGCCTTGCGTACCTCTGCTACACAAATACCAATTTTATTAGAAGCGCCCACTGGTTCCGGCAAAACAGTAATGGTTGCTTCTTATTTGGAACGGTTGGCCGATGAGTTACCGCTGCAACCTGGCTTGCATGATAACGTTGCATTTATTTGGTTTGCCCCAAATACGCTTCATATTCAAAGCTTTCATGCGTTATATAAACTCTATGCTGATACGAGCAAATTAAATTGCATCGATCTGGATAATTTAAGTAATAACCCTACGCTTAACCCAAAAGATCTACTATTTGTAAACTGGAGCAGTGTAGACGGGTTGAAGAAAATTTGGCGCAAAGACAATGAAACTAATACGAATCTTGAAACCTTAGTCGAAAATACGAAGGCAAATGGAACGGAGATTATCTTGATTATTGATGAGGCGCACCTAAGCGCCTTCACCGGGCCACAGGCTATTGCCGTAAGGCACTTAATAAAAGCCAAAATCGAAGTAATGATAACAGCCACACCTAAGGTTCGCCCACAGCGAAGTGTATTCATTTCACGACAGCAAGTGATCAGCGAACAGATGATCAAAAAAGGTGTTCGTTTAAACATCGGGTTAGACCCTGCTCAGCAAAACGGCGAAAATGTTCACATTCACTTATTACGCACCGCCTTTGCTAAAAACCAGGAATTACAACAAAACTACAACGCTGAATTAGGAGCAAATAAGGTAAACCCGCTATTGCTGATACAATTACCGAGTGAAAACGCTGCTTTAAGCGACGAGGACAAAACAATCCGGGATACATTAGTTGGCTTATTAGCAAATGAATTTAATGTATCCACAAATAACGGTCGCCTTGCCATTTGGCTTAGTGGTGAAAAGGACACCGATGGCCTTGAAGATATTAATGGTCACCAGGATGTCTTGATATTTAAGCAAGCAATTGCGCAGGGATGGGATTGTCCCAGGGCGGCAATTTTAGTAAGTTACCGGAATGTACAAAGCCCGGATTTCGGGATTCAAACTGTAGGAAGAATTTTGCGTATGCCTCACCAGCGGCATTACAATGACGATAGTTTGAATTATGGCTATGTATACACCAATATAGAAAGTAACCGGATTAATTTAATACCTACCGATGCAGACTATTTTAAGTTACAATCTGCGGTTCGGAAAAATGACGAAGGGTGGGTATTTAATCAACTTACCACGGCTTCAATAGTAAACGACAGACCGAGTCCGGGTGTACTGAGCAGTGTTTTTGAATTGCAGTTTTTTCAAATAATGGAAAACCGTTACGGTGTTAAACAATTACCGGATGTTGATTTATTTACAGCGAAGGATGAGGAAGACGCAAAAAGACAGGCCGGATTAAACCGGCAGGCAATGATTGCTAATGGCTGGGAATTTAATATAGAGGACCATCAAATTCACATTCCTGCAGATATAGAAATTGACACTTACGAAGTCAACTCAATAATGCTAAATGCTAATCAAATTAAACATTTTGCAATAACTACTGCTGAAGATCG
>NZ_CAIWNH010000076.1 GCF_903913935.1 uncultured Mucilaginibacter sp. | reverse complement strand
TGAAAAATGATATCCATATTTTGTCCCTAATTTACGGATAGTTATTGCTCCGGATAAGTATTCCTTAGTTACTTCTCCCTTTAAATGCGATTTGTCCATTTTGTCCTTGATTTTTTTGTCAACCCAGGTTAGGACAAGTCAGTAGCGCTACAAATGCTACAACTGCTACAGAGCGCTAAAAATTTGAATAACAACACTTTAAGTGCTGACACTATTTTGTCAGTGACAAAAACTTGTCAGTACTTTTTGTGCATTTCAGGGGATAGCATGGATGAGCAGCCCGAGAATTGGAAGTACCGGCGATATCCGGCTCACCATTTAAAGATACGCCAATGTACCAGGTTTTCAAAAGCATCAAGGTCCAGCTGAGCCTGGGCTACTTTTGGCAACAGTTGCTGATACTGATGTTCAAGCAACTGCAGGGATACCCGGATACCCGAATGGATATTGGTTAAAGTTGTATGTTCTTTCCTTATTTCGTTTTCCAGCTTTTTACGTTGTAGTCCAAGGCTCTCTGCAGCCAAATGTGTTTCATGCTTAATTTTATCTAATTCGGGCGCATAGGTAAAGCCTGTTCCCATTTGTCGCTGCCATTCAAACAAAAGTTGTTGATTTTTAGGGCCGATACCGGCGACTTTAACCTGTTTTAATTTTGATATATCGGCAGCAGTACGGATTCCCTGGTTGCAGATCAATTTTTTTTTGGCTGGCCCAAACCCGGCGATCGTGTGATCATTCACATCAAACTGTTGTAAATACTGTTTGTATTTTGCCTGGTAATGTTTGTCTTCAATTTCCTTTTTTAAATGGACGAATAAAGACGGAAGCTTACGTAATGCCGCTATATTGTTTTTTAACTTGTTAGTCGTCTCGTTGTACTGTTTAAGTGCCGGCGGATAATTATACTGCTTTAACACCTGGTTAAACGGGCCGCTTACCCTGTTAAGCGCCTGCTGCCGGATGGCAAGTTCAGCTTTTAATTTACCACCCCCGCGCAATACCAGCCTTATCAATGCTATTCCGACCGGAATGATAGCGCCATAGAAAGACATACTTGCAGCAAGCACAATTAATAATGCCAAAACAACAATAACTGCCGCCAGGTTAATATACCTGTACCTATAAAACCGCGCAGGTATTTTTTGTGCCTGTAAACCCGGGTACGTATATGAACCGCTAAGGCGCGGAAGGTTAAGCTGTTCCAGCCGGAAACCATTTATAAAATGTTCTATATTGGTAAGCTGCGACGTTGTGTTTATATTGACATCATCAAGAAAATAATAAATATTAGCCTCGTGCTTAAATGCGCACCAGGGGCAGCGCTTCAAATTGCCGGGGTAAAAATGCAGTTTTGAAACAGGGCACGTGGAAAGATCTTTTATAAAATCGCCCATTTTAGTTGCCCATTGCAAAGGCGTCGGGCGCTCGCCGTCCGATTCAAATGCCAAATGGAACGCATCAGCGACAGGCGCAGGCATGGCGCTAAGTTCAAGACTGTTTTTTGCCGGGAAGAGGCGCTTGTTGCTGTTACGCAGCGAGTAGGCGAACTCGTGGTTTTTTATAGCCGTTTCTTCATCTATCTCCTGCTTGCCCGGGTTTACGCCTGTAAATGGAGCCCGCCCCAAAAATAAGAGTTGAAAAATAAGCGTCGCCAATGAAAATGCATCGGTATTGGCAGTTCGAACCACGCTTTCGAATGAGCCGCGCCGCAGTAATTCCGGCGGCGTATAGCGCAGCATTCCAACTTCACAAAAATGGTAGCGCTTGCCGTTTTTCACCTGGAATGAGTCGCAATCGATGAGGGCAACCATGCCTGTAGCGCTTACCAGCAGGTTGGCTTCATTTACATCGCCCACTATTATACCCGCCTGGTGAATTTTGTGAAACGCCACCGCCAGGTTGCGTGCTACATGTGCCAGGAAGTTATACCCTTTGTCGGGAAAAAGCTTCTTGCGATCCATAGGGGTGAAGAGCATATGCATGGGCAGGTAGCCTTGCAGCTTACGCATTGTAAAGCCGCGCACCTTTCCGCTGCCGTCGCGCGCTATATCCAGTGGCCAGGCCGCAAAACGCTGCAGTTCGTCGCTTACCAGCGTGGTCATGTGTCGCAGCTTTTCAGTTTTATCGGTGTCGGGCGCTTCTTTGTATACCTTCAGCACCAGGCTGCTGTCTTCGTTAACCGCGTAAACGTCACCTTCGCCGCCGCCGCCAATGCGGTTGGCCAGTGTGTAGGTAGTGCCTGCAGCGCCTTTATAGATTGTCCCGGTCATTTATTCCCTTGTTGCCAGCAATAAAGTTTTGTCGTCGTCAGTACGGTTGTTTATGATGTCGCCCGACAGGTAATCAGCCAGCCTTGAATTTAATATCGAAAGATGTTCTTCATTTTCAGCCCGCCGCAATGCCGGGAACAAACCTGCAAAAAACGGCTGGTGTACCGCCATGCTCACATGGTTAAGCGCCAGTTGCTGTAGCCCATCCGTAAAAATAGCTATTTCAGTTATCGGCTCATCAATCACTTTGTATTGTAAAAGCGCCAGGCTGGGGTCGTCAATGATAAAAGCGGTGGAGTTTTGATACTCCCCATTGTATGGCCACCAAATCTGTGTAAAATGCCCGCTGCCATCATTGCGTACGATCGCGCCATCGCCGATCTGCACAAACCCTGATTTTTTAGGCGTAATTATACAGCCCAATAAGGTGCAGGAGAATTCGTTTTTTGGAACTTCTTTAGCGGCAGCCAACTCCACCAGCCTGTCGTAAATATATTCGCCAAGGGCAATCAGGTGCCCGTCCGTAAGTTCCCTGCCGTCCTGTAGCAAGGCTTCAGTAAATTCATGAGCTGCTGACACAGCGGCCGTCGATGCTTCAGCGGCATACGCTGCGCTTCCTGCGCCATCACTGGCAAAACAAACCAATACATCTTCGCCGTTTGATAGCCTATGGATGCGGCTTGCACCCGCATCTTCACAGTTTTTGCCATTTTGCAGGTGCGAAGTGCCGATGACGCTTTGACCTATTGTTTTCCAGGTCATAAGTCGGCCCAGCCGGTTGGTGGAAGCAATTTGTTGTTTTCGCCAGGGTTTTTGCTCGATACGGTTTTCAATGAACCTGATAGCCACAGGAAAAACTCACGGAATGCCAGGCCGCGCAATTTTAAAGGTGCACGCACGGATAATTGCCTCAGTACATCAAAATTGGCGCCTTCTACCCCTATAGCAAAAAAAGCAAAACGGTTTTCGCTCTCGCCCTCCCGCACAAGTTGAGCAGCAAGGCTCCATGCGTCAGTAGGGGCGCCGTCGGTTATTAATATGATCCAGGGTTTGTAATAGCCCACGCCACGCTCCTTATATAGCTTTTTGCGTTTATTTACCAGGTCTATACCTAACCTGATGGCTGCGCCGATAGGGGTATCACCACTGGCGACCAGCTGTTTCGGGTAAAAATTATCTACGGTTTGAAAGTCCGATTCATAGGACACCGGCCCAAAGGTAACCATGGCCACTTCCACGCGTTTGGCGGCAAGTGGGTCAAGCTCCAGCTCCATTTTCAGGGTATTGATCCCCTCGTTGAGCTGGCGGATCGGCTCGCCGCCCATCGAACCCGAAGTATCCAGTAAAAGCATACAGGGGCAGCGGGATTCGGGATTGTCAGCAAAGTCGTCGGCGCCAAAAGGCAATTGTTCAAAAGAAATATACTCGTCCATCTGATTTCAGTTCCACACAGTTTAAGGATACAAAATTAACGATTTTGGGTGATATGGGAAAAAGGTAAGTGCATAAACACCTGTATCAATAGTCCTAATGGGTTCCCGTTTTGGCAAACAATTTTTCGCCGGCCTCAACAGCAATTGTAAGGTTATTTTCAGGAGGCGGTTTAGGGCATGAATATTTGCCGGAGAACGCGCAATAGGGGTTGTATGCCTTATTAAAATCCAACGTCATAGTGGCGCCTTTAAAGTCGGCGGTATTTAGGTCGATATACCTGCCGCCGCCATAAGTGGTATTACCATTGGTATTATCGGTAAAAGGCAAAAATAGATAGTCCTTATAAGCGGTGATGTTTGCCAGGGCGATGCTGCGGTATACGGTAAGCTGCAATTCCTTTCCATTTAGCTTAAAGTTAAGTAACGCATAGCGCACATACTGCTGGCTTGCGCCATTAAAAGTGTGCATGATAAAAATGGGCTCGCCGGTTAGGTATTTTACATCGGCGGTAACGCGATAACTACTGTCGGCATCATAAAAACGCAGGAATTGCAAGTCATCTTTTTTGAGTGGCGAGCTCGCATCTGTCAAAAAGTCGTTCTCATAGCTTTTCCTAAAGGCATCTATCCGCGCCTTATAATCCTGGCCGAAGCTTTGTAAAACGTTGCCTAAAAGTATTACCAGGAACAAAGGCTTTAACAGTTTATTGATAGGGTGATAAAAGTTCATGGCTAAAGGTAAAATGTTTTGCTGAAATAATTTGGTTAAATTATTGAATGCGCCTGGTCAATAAAATGCTAACCTGGCTTTTATCTGAAAATATTGGTTGCTCAACCCGGTGTTTTCAAATGTCTTATAAAAACCATTTTTTTCGTTACCTTCACCTATCAACCCATACCATCATGACGGAAATTCTACCACTCTCCAAACGCCCTGTGGATATTGCCCTGATCGTTTTCTTTTGCGTCAACCTGTTTTTCATCACTTATATTGTCGACCTGGAGCAACTGGTCATCGCCGATCCCAATAATTTTCAATACCCTGCCTGGCCGCCGGCAAAACTGGTGGACCTGGTACACTGGTACGGCCGTAATTTCGACCCGGTATTGATGGCACGGCCGGCGTGGTGGCGCGCCACGATTTGGATCGATTCGATCTTCTTCGGCCCGTTTTATGCCTTCGCTATTTATGCTTATTGGAAAGGCAAAAACTGGATCCGCTTTGCAAGTGTGGTTTGGGCATCGGTTATGCTCACCAATGTGAGCATCATTTTATTTGAAGAAATTAACGGCGAACACGCCACACCACAATTGGCGCGCGTACTATTATCCAATGCGGCATGGGTTATTTTCCCGGTAATTGTAATGTACCGGATGTGGCGCTCAGTATACCCGTTTTCGGCGAAACCGCGGTAGCATATAGGTTATTTAGAGCCATGACCCAAGAGTTAAGAAACAAGAGAATGATTCTTAAGATGGCACTTAGAGCGTAATTGTGTTTCAAAGAATTAAACGAAAATGCGTCAGGGATAGCAGCGGATACCGGCCATTGCGCCTAAGGCCTGAAGCCGTATGAGCGGAAAGCCCGCCCGGACGCCCAAATTCTTTATATTACAAACCCTATAATAAACTTTGAGATCAAATAGCCGCCGTCTTTTCGATCGGGACAAATCGGAATGATAGTAACCACGCTATTAGCATCTCCTCTATCTACTCCTTCAATTCGTTCATAAAACCGACAATACTAAACCAACAATAACTCTTCTCACCAAATAAAATTCTGTTCACCCCATTTATTTTAAGAAAAATAAAATTTTCTATTGACAAATTGATTTTTACTTGTACATTTACGCCGCAAACAAAAAACAATGAAGTTTAACAATGCATATTTTTATGGTTACTACTTTTACTTTACCAGTAAGAGCCGGGACTAATATGCATCAACAACATATAAAGAAACTGAAAAGTCCCGGCCAACAACCGGGACTTTTTGCTTTAATACGTTTTTATGAAACAAGATAAACCAAGAGTTGCCATCCAGGGGATCCGCGCTTCCTTCCACGAAGAAGCGGCTCTAAAGTATTTTGGTGAAAATATTCACACCATTGAATGTAACTCTTTTAAGCAAACCTTTGAGGCTTTGCAAAACAAGGAGGCTGACTATGTAGTGATGGCTATTGAAAACAGCATCGCCGGCAGCATACTGCCAAACTACTCGCTGTTACTAAGCTATGCTTTCCCGGTAGTGGGCGAAATTTACCTGCCCATCCAATTGCACCTGATGGCTTTACCGGGTGTTAAGTTCGAGGATGTTAAATTTGTAACCTCGCACCCCATAGCGATCCGCCAGTGTGTTGATTTTTTTGACGAATACCCGCATTTAAATATTGTGGAAAGTAATGATACAGCTGCCTGCGCCAAACGTATCCGCGACGAACAGTTAACCGATACCGTTGCCATCGCCAATACTTTAGCCGCAAGGCTTTACGGACTGGACGTGCTGGAGCGCCGCATTGAATCGAACAAAAAGAATTTCACCCGTTTCCTGATCCTCACCCATCATGAGAATGTGACCAAAAAGCAGCCTAATAAAGCTTCACTCTGTTTCCAGGTGAGCAATAAGGTGGGTTCATTGGCCAAAGTGCTCAATATTTTTGCCGAAGAAGGCGTTAATATGAGTAAGATCCAGTCGATGCCAATTTTGGGGAAACGTAACGAGTATAACTTTTACGTGGATATTGAATGGGAAGAGCAAAAAAGTTATGACACTGCCATACGGCAGATCTTAAAATACACGCACAACTTCAATATACTGGGTGAGTACCAGCGGCATGAAGAGGAGGGGCCGGCAGCGCCCAAGCCGGTTAAAAGTGAAAAAGTTCCGAGGACCTATATAAAGATGAAGAAGATGAATTGAGGGGAAAGTCCGGAAGTCCGAAAGTCGGAAAGTCCGAAAGAAGCAGCATCTCAAAAAAGAGCTTCTTTTCGGAGACGAGAGATCAAAAGAAGCCTATATAATTTAAAATATAATAAAGATTAGTTAACCACAGACAAATAAATCTTCCGGACTTTCGGACTTTACCGACTTTCGGACTCAAAAACAAAACGATGAAACTGGATTTAAACATACAACCGCTAAGTTCCTGGATAAAAACAAGCAGCGAACCATTATTAATTGCAGGTCCCTGCAGTGCCGAAACAGAAGACCAATTGGTAGCAACAGCACACCTTTTGGCAAAAACAGGCAAAGTATCGGCATTACGTGCAGGTATCTGGAAACCCCGCACCCGTCCGGGTGAGTTTGAAGGCATTGGCAGCATCGGCCTTAAATGGCTGCAACGTGCAAAAGCCGAAACCGGCTTGCCAACCGCTATTGAAGTGGCCAACGCCAAACACGTTGAAGAAGCATTGGAAGCAGGTGTTGATATTTTATGGGTGGGCGCACGTTCAACCGTAAACCCTTTTACTGTGCAGGAAATTGCTGATGCCTTAAGAGGTGTTGACGTGCCGGTGATGGTTAAAAACCCGGTAAACCCTGATCTTTCTTTATGGATCGGTGCTTTGGAGCGTATCAACCAGGCGGGTATTACCAAACTGGCTGCTATCCACCGCGGGTTCTCTTCACACGAAAAAAGCGCGTTCCGCAACGAGCCAATGTGGGACCTGGCTATCAGCCTGAAAACACACGCGCCTGAATTGCCGATCATCAATGATCCGAGCCACATTACAGGTAACAGAGATCTTATAGGATACATCGCTCAAAAAGCGCTTGATCTTGATATGCAGGGATTGATGATCGAATCACACATCGATCCAACCGTTGCCTGGACAGATGCCAAGCAACAGGTAACGCCATCGGCTTTGGTTGATATCATCATGAACCTGACTTTACGCAAGCCTGAGATCCGCAATGCTGAACTAAAGGATAAACTAGCCGTATTGCGTACCCAGATAGATAAAATTGACGACCTGGTGATCCAGAAAATGGCGGAACGCATGCAGATCGTTGAGCAGATCGGTAACTACAAAAAAGATAATAACATCACTATTTTACAGGTTAACCGCTGGGATGAGATTTTGAGAAAAGGCGTTGACTACGGCAAAGCTTTAAAACTGCATGAAGATTTCACTGAAAAATTACTGGAATTGATCCACAGCGAATCTATCCGCAAACAAACCGAGATCATGAATAAAGATAAAGCCGGCCAGGAAGCGGATAAATTAACACACGTGTAAGGCCTCACCCTGCCCTCTCCAAAGGAGAGGGTTTTAAATCATGCTAAACAAGAGCGAAGCTAAAGTCCTCTCCTTTGGAGAGGATTTAGGTGAGGCTTCACCACGCAAAGTATAATATAATATAATGAAACATAACATCATCCTTACCAAAAAAAGCAAATCGGTAAAAGGCACGGTACATCTCACAGGTTCAAAAAGTGAGTGCAACAGGGCGCTGATCATCGAAGCTTTAAGCAGCGGTAAGGTAAAGGTTGAGAATATTTCGGACGCGGCAGACACGGCAACGTTGTTGCAAGTCCTGAGTCATAAGCCCAAAGTCGAAAGTCAGCAGCAAAATGACTCAGGACTCGAGACTCAAGACTTAAGACTCGTAAACATCGGTCCTGCCGGTACGGCAATGCGCTTTTTAACAGCTTACTTTACGTTGCAGGCAGAGGAAGTGATATTAACCGGCAGCGCGCGGATGAAACAACGCCCGATAGGTATTTTAGTAGATGCTTTACGTGAGTTGGGGGCCGAGATCGATTATGTTGAAAACGAGGGTTTTCCACCCATTAAACTGAAAGGTAGCTTAGTGCAGCTTTCCAATAAGGTCAGTATAAAAGGAAATATAAGTAGCCAGTACATCACAGCGCTGTTGCTTATAGCTGCCCGGCTGCCTTTCGGTTTGGAACTCCATATTGAAGGGGAACTAACTTCCCGTCCGTATGTGGAAATGACGCTGGCTATGCTGCAATCGGCAGGTATCCAGCATACCTGGACGGATAGTGTGATCAGCATCCCTAACCAGGAATTTGCTGAAACAAGTTTACATGTTGAACCGGATTGGAGCGCGGCATCCTACTGGTATGCTATTGCGGCTCTTGCTGATGAGGCTGAGTTGTTTTTACCAGGCTTAACCCGGTATAGTTTACAGGGCGACAGTGTGATCACCGAGATCATGGCTAACTTTGGTATTACCTCGCAGTTTAAGGATGGCGGCGTATATCTCACTAAAGAAGCAAAACCGCTTGCCCGTAAAATATTCGACCTGAAAAGCTGCCCCGACCTGGCACAAACCATCATTGTAGTGTGTGCAGCATTGGGTCATGAAGCAACTTTTACCGGCCTCGAAACTTTAAAGATCAAGGAAACTGACCGTATAAAAGCGCTGCAAAATGAGCTGGCTAAAATTGGCGTAAAGCTGGTTGAAAAAGGCGAGGTTTATAAACTGGATTGCAGCGAAAAGCTGATCCCTGAACGTATATTTGTCGATACCTACGAGGATCACCGAATGGCAATGGCATTTGCGCCACTTGCCTTGTTGATCCCGGAAGTAGAGATAGAAGATGCCGATGTGGTAGAAAAATCATATCCTGCGTTTTGGAAGGATCTGGAGAAGGTGGGATTTGGGGAAGAGGTGAAAGGATAAAGGTAAAAGGCGAAAGGTTTTAGCAGAAAGACTTAGCTCAAAGTAAAAAAACTTGTCATTGCGAGCGTAGCGTGGCAATCGCGAACCATGCATAACCGCCATGCAATATTCGCGATTGCTTCATACCTCGCAATGACAAACGTGTATAAAATCGGTGTAATCATAAACACATCGGTGAAATCAAAAAAACAAAATGGCAGGCAATTCATTCGGGCAAATATTCAGGATCACAACTTTTGGGGAATCGCATGGCGAAGCTATCGGCGTAATTATCGACGGCTGCCCATCGCAACTTGAAGTAGACCTGGATTATATACAGGGCGAACTGGATAAGCGCAAGCCCGGTCAATCCAAAATTACGACGCAGCGCAAGGAAAGCGATACGGTAAAAATACTTTCAGGTGTTTTTGAAGGAAAAACTACCGGCACCCCCATCGCGATGATCATCCCCAACGAGGACCAGCGCTCAAAGGACTATACGCATAATGTGGACGTTTTCCGCCCCTCACATGCGGACTATACTTATCAAACCAAATACGGCATTCGCGATCATCGCGGCGGAGGTCGTTCATCGGCCCGGGAGACCGCTGCACGTGTTGCTGCAGGCGCTTTAGCTAAATTGCTTTTAAAAACACAAGGCATAGAAATTGTTGCCCATGTGAGCAGTGTTGGCAAGATCAACGCGCCCGAAGTAGCAGTAAAAAACGCCAATCAGTTTATTGAAGAACGCGAAAAAAATATCGTACGCTGTGCCGACCAGCTAGTAGCTGCAGAAATGATTGAATATATCGACGGCATCCGCAAACAGGGCGATACTGTTGGCGGCAAAGTAAGCTGCCATATCATCAATTGCCCTGTGGGTTTGGGCGAACCGGTGTTTGATAAGCTGCATGCCGATTTAGGTAAAGCAATGCTGAGCATCAACGCCGTGCATGGTTTTGAATATGGATCAGGCTTTGCGGGCAGTGAAATGCGTGGATCGGAGCATAACGATATCTTTTCGAAGAACGAATCAGGTGATGTCGAAACCCTTACTAATTACTCAGGTGGCATCCAGGGGGGGATCAGTAACGGAATGCCCATCGAATTCAAAGTCGCCTTTAAACCGGTAGCTACCATAATGCATAATCAGGTTACCATTGACAGTGAAGGCAACGCTGCCGAAATATCTGGCAAAGGTCGTCATGATCCTTGCGTTGTTCCAAGGGCCGTGCCTATTGTTGAGGCGATGGCGGCGCTTGTAATTGCAGATCACTGGCTGAGGAACAGGAATACGAAGCTTAACGATTAATGCAGAAACGCGACCCTGATAGGGGAGATGATTGCGGTGGTCATCCCTTGCCGTTTTCCGCAACGTTGGAATACCTTGCCAGTCGTATTTTTCCTGGCTTCGGCTGTTTTCAACTTGAAGTTTTTTTACCTGGACGAATATAGTTTTCGTGGAACACTGTCATAAAAAACCAACTCTTTCACCTTGGCAACCTCTTCTCGTTTAGTAATCTTGTAGCTTAATCCTATTACTTTATTGATTTCGTCGCGGCTGGTATCAGCAAACCAACCCCATTTATTAAAGTAGTGTATTGCGCTTTTGATATGATATAGGACCAATTTTGAAAATTTGTAGGATCCCTGGGCAAGATAATGTTTAATTGTTATAGCAGGATAATACAATGTTACCGAAACTTCATGCAGTCGCCGGGTCAGATCTATATCTTCAACATAAAGGAAGAAGTTTTCATCAAACCCACCGATGTTTTTTAGCACATCAGACCTCATAAACATAAAACAACCAGGCAGGTTGGGGATATTCATTGGTTTTGAATAATCCTTATTCAGAAGTAAATAGCTGTCCAGTTCGTGTTTAAACAAAGGTTTAAAAAAGCCGGGGATAAATCTCCTGGCAAGAAGATCAAATGGCGTAGGTAATTTTCTGCAAAAATACTGGAGGTCACCTTCCGCATCCAATATCCTTGGGCTGATCATCCCTACGTCGTCATGTTGCTCCATAAAATCGAATGCCTGCTGTAAACTCACCGGGTCAAAATCAATATCGCTATTAATAACCAGGTGATACCTTGAGGGGGTGTCTTCGTTATTTATCGCAACATTGTGCCCCCTGCCGTAACCCAGGTTAGCGTTATTGAAAATATAAGTAACGTTTGAAATGGTGGATAGGACTCTTAATGTGTCGTCTGCTGAATTGTCGATCAGGAAAATTCTTTTCCTTAGTGTAGATTTGTTAATTAACCTCAGCACTTGTCTAACTTCTCGTTCTTCAGTATGAAAAAGGACAATTGATATTTTTATATCTAACATAAAAAATTTTAATAGGGGCGTCTTAAAATTTAAAAAACAAATTAACGTTCCCGGTACTCCCGATAAGTTTCATTGGATTAAAAAGAATGAAGTTCTTACCTTGTATGGCACCCATGTATTATTAAAGTATTACCTAATGCCGGAGTAGGATTTCCGTCAAAAACCACTTTTAATTTTGTCATAACTTTTAAGTACATATAAATTTAAGGTTATTATTTTTAATTTATAGTGATTTTTATTATTTTAAAGTAAAATT
>NZ_CAIWNH010000075.1 GCF_903913935.1 uncultured Mucilaginibacter sp. | reverse complement strand
GACCCTTTCTTTTGGGACTGCAAAGGTATCAACCTTTTTCTGTTTCGCAAACTTTATTTTTTTTTATTTTCTAAAGCTTACTTTTCCTCCTTTTTTCCCGCTCCTTCTCCTCTTTTCTTTCCTCGTTTGCGGGCTGCAAAGATGCGATTATTTTTCATTCCTGTCAAGTGTTATTTTCACTTATTTTCAGATTATTTTTACTCGCTATATTTTCAAAAAACAACACCTTTTTTCTAAAGCGGTCACAAATGTACAGAGATTTTGGCTCCCTGCCAAAACATTTTTTTAAAAATCTAAAACAGAACAGGTAACTAGCTGTATGCTAACCAAAATGAAAAGCACTGTTGTATTTGATAAGGCACCAAAGATCAGCATTCGATGGAATTAGTATCTTTGAAAAGATATGAACGAGCCCAATTTCCCCGAAAATTTTATTTCAACGCTAAGTACTGAACCTGGTTTCAACGCCGGAAATTTCATCAACGCGCATCAAAATATTGAATCGCCTACTTCCATCCGCTTAAATCCATTTAAAAAACATCCTGTAAAAATTGACAGCGAAGTGCCCTGGTGCACCAATGGCTATTATCTTGATACCCGCCCGTCCTTTACTTTCGATCCGCTTTTTCATGCGGGCTGTTATTATGTGCAGGAAGCATCGTCCATGTTTATTGATCATATCCTTAAAACGATCCGGCCAAATAAGGATGAACCGGTAAAAATATTGGACCTGTGCGCAGCGCCCGGCGGCAAAAGCACACTGATCAATTCAGCTATAGCGGCCGATGATCTGCTGGTGGCTAACGAGATCATTAAAACACGCGTACCTGTTTTGTGTGATAACCTTAACCGCTGGGGCACTGCCAATAGTATAGTAAGCAACAACGACCCAAAAGACTTCAGCCGGCTAACCGGCTTTTTTGATATCATCCTGGTTGATGCACCCTGCTCCGGATCGGGCATGTTCAGAAAAGACCCTGCGGCGATGAACGAATGGAGTGAAGCTAACGTAAACCTTTGCCACCAGCGTCAGGAACGGATATTGGCCGATGTTTATCCCGCATTAAAAGAAGACGGATACCTTATATATAGTACTTGCTCCTATTCGCACCAGGAAAATGAGGAAATCCTTGACTGGCTATGCGACACCTTTAATATGGAAAGCTTACCTATACCTATATATAAGGACTGGGGTATTGTTGAAACCCGGTCGGAAAAGCATCAGGCATTTGGCTATCGCTTTTATCCGGGCCAGGCAAAAGGTGAAGGTTTATTTGCAGCTTGCCTGAAAAAGAAAGAGCAGGCTGATGAAACACCTTCTTTCAAATCAAAAGGGCATCAAAAATTAGCCTTACAGGAAATCGAAATGGTGAAACGCTATTTAATTGAACCTGAAAACTATTATTATAATAAGATTAATGACGACTGGCTGGCGATCAACAGGGGCCATAAAGAAAGCCTGGACACCCTGCAGCGGCATCTGTATATCAAAAAATCGGGCGTAAGGATAGGTAAACTAATGGGTAAAGACCTGGTGCCCGATCATGAACTGGCGCTGAGTATCCATACTAATAAGGATGCTTTTTTGCATACGGAGCTAACTTATGAACAAGCTATACAATATTTAAGGCGGGAAAATACCGATATCAACCCTACGGATAAAGGCTGGAGCCTGATGTGCTTTGAAGGACAACCCCTTGGTTGGGCTAAGTTGCTGCCAAATCGCATCAACAATTATTATCCAAAAGAGATCAGGATATTTAGTTCCGCTGCGCCTAAAGCGGGCGAAGAAATTGTGTAGCATTGATACCATAACCGTTAAGGCATGCGTCAACATTGTTGTATATCGTATATTTATAATCAGGGAAATCGAAGTCGGCTTTATCTCTCTTTATTAATTTGCCATCTTTATCTGTAAGTCTTATAATCTCGTTTAAAGTTTTAAAATTACGTTCATAATATTTTAACAGCATAAACCTGACAACGCCTCCCTTAACCCCATCATCAAAAACAGATTCCTCCTTACTAAAGGAATAAGTGTTTCCGTCTACATCGAAATAGTGCTTGTATTCTACGTTCCAGTCTCCACTTTCGCTGTAAGGAACCTTGTCGATAAAGATTACTTTTCCGGATTGACCGGTCATTATGTTATAGGTGCATTCAACTTCATCTGGCCACTTCTCATTTATAACCCTTATCAAATTTTTCTTACCAGGTACTTTAACCAAGACAATTAAATTTTTTGAATGACCAGCTATATATTTATCAATGGCCGTCTTATTAACTTTTAGTTTTATAAGGGTCGAATCCGGCAAACCCATTACCCTTTCGGGATTATAGCTACTTGGTTTGGTGAAGAATAAGCTTGTAAAAAACAACAGTGGAAGGAAAAAGGACTTCATATCCAAATATAGGGATATGGATAATTACCGCCATAGGTCAAAATAACTTTTTTGACTTCACAATGTGAGTGCCATGGCTAAGTCATACAAAAAAGTTTATGGCAATAATTGCAACAAACGAATCCTCACTCCAATAAAGGCACGTTGGAAGAAGCTAATCATTCATTAACATCCTAAATATCCGTTACAATTTATCCTACAATAGCAATACACTCTACCGAAAAAAGAATACCACCTGGAAAAGGCATCACCTGCGGGGCGCTTCGCGCAGGTGTTACCTTTGGAAAGAATGTACTGTAAACTTTATTGATAACCGAAAAATCGGGATCTTCACCAGTTACCATAAACACAGTTATCTTTACCACTTTATCCATCGAACTCCCTGCATCTTCCAGTATTGTTTTTATATTTTTAAACGCTTGTGTTACCTGCGCTTCGTAGCCGCCGGTTATAAGTTTGCCGGTTGAAAGATCAGTACCGACGGTGCCTGACACAAAGATAAGGTTGCCTGCAATTACCGCCTGGGGAACAAAAGCATTTGGGCGCGGCGCATTGGGGGTATTAAAAACCTGGAGATCCATTTGAATAGGTGTTTTTATTAAGATCGTATTTAATCAATATAAGCAAAAATTTACCCTCAAGCTATATCTTATGGCCAAACAGACAGGATGGTTGCCATCACCATCATGGAAATCAGCCAAAAGGCATTATCCAACAGCCATAAACCCCAAGGTTTTTTTTCATATAGCTTGGTACATAGCGTTACAGTTGCTACAAATCCCAGCCAAAGGAAAAATGCACCCATTAATCCACCCTGTATGCCGCTGGTTTTTAAATAATAATTGCCGAAAACAAGAGAGTGATCCAAAACATAGGCCATTATAAACGATCCGATGAGCACCAGGATAATATTAACCGGTGCTGGCTTCATTTCAGTGATGCCCGTTAGTCGCTGCCAAAGTTTGGCAAAAATAGCACCATACCAAATTGCGGCAATAATGTAGCTGGCAACCGCTGCTGCAGCTACCGCCATGAAATTTACGTGAACTTGCATAATCGTGATTTTAGGGTTTTATTAATTATTGTGATTATTATTTGACTGCTGTTAACTGATGGGGCTTTCAGTGGTAAAAATAAATCATTCTATCGCCATAAAGGCAGGCTTTAATTTCCTTTATGAATTGACAATT
>NZ_CAIWNH010000074.1 GCF_903913935.1 uncultured Mucilaginibacter sp. | reverse complement strand
AAACATTGTTGAAAATGCAGTAAATTCAAAAGACCACACTACGCTGGTAGCGGCCGTTAAAGCAGCCGGTTTGGTTGAAACGCTGGAAAGTGCAGGTCCGTTTACCGTTTTTGCGCCAACTAACGAAGCTTTTGACAAACTGCCTGCCGGAACTGTTGGCACCCTTGTAAAACCTGAGAATAAGGCTACCCTGACTAAAATCTTGACCTATCATGTGGTAGCAGGGCGCCTAAGCTCAGCAGATTTATGGGCAAAAGTTAAAGCCGGTGATGGTAAAGCTGAATTGAAAACCGTTGAAGGCGGAACTTTAACCGTAATGGCAAAAGGTAAAAAACTGTACCTGGTTGACGAAAAAGGCGGCAAATCATGGATAACCATTGCGGATGTATTTCAAAGCAATGGAGTGATCCATGTGGTGAATGCGGTTTTAATGCCCAATTAAAAGCCTCACCTAAATCCTCTCCAAAGGAGAGGACTTAAAGAAATATCTACCTATAAAAATAAACCCGGTTGCTGATGGCACCGGGTTTTTTATGTGCTATAGTTAAAGGCATTTGATGCCAACTGAAATTGTCAGCAAACTATCAGAAACAAAGATGATGTTTAAACGTTTTTACCTTTTATTTACTTTTGTACGTTAAATAATTGTGAACATGAGCATCAAACTAACCCCTATAGACCGCATTGATGAAATAAATAAAAAAGATTTTATTAACAATTATTTAATTCCGCGCAAGCCTTTGATCATCCGGAAAGCCACTGAAAGTTGGCCGGCACTGCAAAAGTGGACCTTCGAATATTTAAAAGAAGTGGTAGGTGACCAGGTAATTCCTTTATATGACAGCTCCAAGGCCGACCCTTCAAAACCAATAAACGCTGCCGCTGCGGAAATGAAGTTTGGCGATTATATCGACCTGATCCAAAAACAACCCACCGACCTGCGGATATTTTTATTCGACCCGATAAAATTTGCACCAAAATTACTGGATGATTACCGCTCGCCTACCAACCTGACGGGCGGGTTTTTAGATAAATATCCAAATATGTTTTTTGGCGGGGCCGGATCGGTTACTTTTTTGCATTATGATATCGACCTTGCCCATATCTTTCACACCCATTTTAACGGGCGCAAGCATGTGATCCTGTTTGACCAAAAATGGAGCGAACGCCTTTATTGTATCCCTTTTGCCACCTATGCGCTGGAGGATTACGATATTGAAAACCCCGATTTTAAAAAATTTCCTGCGCTTGACGGGGTAGAAGGGCAAGAGGCTATCCTCGAACATGGCGACACGCTGTTTATGCCGACGGGCTACTGGCACTGGATGAAATACCTCGACGGGTCATTTTCTATCTCATTACGGGCCTGGGATAAATCATGGGGCATCAAAGCAAAAAGCCTATATAATCTCACGATACAGCGGAAGTTTGACGACCTGATGAAGAAAAATTTTAATAGTAAATACATGGCCTGGAAAGAGGAATTGGCCATTAAACGTGCGGAAAAAGCGCTGGCTGAAAGTGAATAAGAAGTCTTGAGTCGAAAGCCATAAGCCTGTGTAGTAAATTCAGGTTACTATTTTTTAATATTTT
>NZ_CAIWNH010000073.1 GCF_903913935.1 uncultured Mucilaginibacter sp. | reverse complement strand
TCTCCGTACCCACATCAAAATTATCGTGATAATTAGGTGTCAACGCATATTTCACACCCTGGGCATTCGTTCCCTGGGCAATAATAGTGGCTAATAAAGCTTTTGCATCAGCGAATTTATGCTCAAACATATAGGCTTTAGCCAAATAACAAGCTGCTGCCCATTTGTTTGCCTGGCCGGCAAGCGGTTGTTTTTCGTTCATATTAGCGTAACCAAATTGGAAATCAGCTTCTATTTGCGGCCATATGTCGGCAGTATTTGTAAGCGCGTTAAAGTTTACCGTGTTCTCATCTACATAAGGCACGTTGTTCCACATTTCTTTGGCTTCAAAATGAAAATGGCCGCGAAGGAAACGCGCTTCACCAATAGCTTCATTTTTTTCAGCATCGGTCATATCGGTTGCATGGCTGGCTGCAAGTATAACCGAATTGGCTCTCGCCACACCGTCATAAACCGCGGTCCATTTATCATCAAGAAAACCGCTTGTGGCCAATGGCTGATAATTTTCGATATTAAAACAATCGGGTACCTGGTGTGGTGGGCTTCCCGCAGCTCCACCCAAATAAGCGTCGCCCGAGGTTATATCACCATAAACCCAGTTAGTGCCCGACGTTCCCCACCAGGTACTTTTTACGTCGATACCGGTAAGATCGTGGTAAGCGCCGATCAATAGTTGCTGAACACCTGTTTTATTATAAAGATTATTAATGGTTAATGCGTTGCCCTGCGGAGGAACCTCAAGGAAACTTTTTTTGCAGGCTCCCAATAACGTCATTGAGATCAAACCTGCTATAGGAAATATTTTTTTCATGTCTTTTTTCAAATTAATGATGATCAATTTATAGACCCAGGTTTACACCGATCAGGAATTTTTGTGTAATAGGATAAGCTGTACCGTAATCTATTCCCATGTTGTTTGGGGTTCCGTCGTTAACTTCCGGATCCATGCCAGAGTATTTGGTAATAGTGAGCAGGTTAAATGCCTGCGCATACACCCTAAGCTTTTTAATTCCCTTTAACTTATTGAATGTATAACCTACTGTTGCAGTTTTAAGCCTCAGGTATGAACCGCTTTCAATAAAAAAGCTGGAAGGTTGAATGTCCTGGGCAGTTGAGTTCTGTGCAAAAATGGGTAAAGTAGCGTTTGGATTTGTTGGGCTCCAGGTATCTAAAGCTCCCTGCACCAAACCGCCTACACCTGTACCGTTCGCGTTAGGATATAGCTGCAACTCCTTTGCATAATTATATATCTTATTGCCGTACGAGCCCTGGAAAAATATGCCAATATCCAAATTTTTGTAATTAACATCTAAGTTATAACCGTATGTAAATTTAGGTATCGGGCTGCCCAAATAGGTTTCGTCGCTCGGATCTACCTTACCGTCGCCAGTTCGATCTTTATACATCACATGGCCCAAAGCGTTAGCTGATGTTATTCCTAATGCGTCTTCAGTGGCGTGGCTCGTTACGTCTGACGGGCTACGATAAAGTCCTTCGTAAACATAACCGTAAAACTCTCCGACCGAATGCCCAACTTCATCACGGTTAAGATAATTGGCACCGTTAGAACCTATAACGCCCTGCTGGAAGAATGCACCGGGAAGCCCATCAATATAATTGATATTATTTTTATCAGTTGCTATATTAAAGCCCATGCTGTATTTAACATCGCCAAAATGGTTATTGTAATTCAACTCCAACTCAATACCCTTATTGGTAAAATTCATTATATTTTCCAATGGCGATATTGCTGAACCCAAAGTTCCGGGAGTTGGCGGCGCATAAAGCAACTTATTGGTTGCCCTGTTAAACCAGTTAAATGACGCTGATAAGCTATTATGAAAAAATGCCGCATCGAACCCAATGTTGGTGGTTTTATTTTGTTCCCATTGCAAGGTTGGGTTACCTGCCTGGTATAGGTAATAGCCGTTGAGCGAAGTAGTATTTGTGCCCCCTAGGTCATAATTACCAAAAGTTCCGGTCTCAAGTAAAGAGAGATAAGCGCTGGATGGTATCTCGTCATTTCCTGAGGTACCATAAGAAGCCCTCAACTTAAGATCACTCAGCCAGGTCACATTTTTCAGGAAATTTTCCTGTGAAATGCGCCAGCCTGCACTTAACGCGCCGAAATTCCCGTATACATTATCAGGGCCAAATTTCGAGCTGCCGTCGCGCCTGCCTGTGGCGGTAAACAGGTATTTATCCATGTACGAATAGGTTATATTGCCAAATGTGGAAAGGCTTGTAGATTTATCTCCGCCGCCAAAAACCGGGATGCCCGGAAAACTGGTACCACTACCTAAATATTCCGTATTAACAGACGGATAAAGTATACCGTAAGCTTCACCACCGTAACTGCGTTCAACATTCTCACTAGCCTCATATCCTACAAACGCGCTAATATCATGTACTTTATTTATAGTAGTAGTGTACGATAGCTTATTTAACCAGCGCCAGTCCGTAGTATAATCACCACCTTCTGTAAAAATGTTGGTGGTACCCGGTATTGGCTCTTGTGGTTGCACAGGAGAATAACCATGGTATTCTGTTGGATATAACTGAAACCCGATCTGGTTAGTATACGTCAGCCCCTTTATAATATCAGCTTCGCCATAAGCCGAACCAACTATTGATTGCGCATAGCTTTTATTTGTTTTTGAATTTACCCTGTCATTGAAAGGATTACCTGTATTACCTAAAATAAGCGCATGGTTTGTACCGGAAACATTTCCCTGTATATCATATTGAGGTAACAGCGGCGATAACATATACAATTCCTGTATATCATTTGTAGCGCCGCGGTTAGTAGTGTTTTGAGAGGTGAAAGAGGCTTCTATGTTTTCGCCAAAACGCAACCATGGCTTTATTTTAAATTGAGTGTTTACCCTAAAGGAGTAGCGTTGAAAATAAGAGTTGAGCAAAGTACCTTTATCATTCAAATAACCCATTGTAACCGCATAATTGCTTTTGTCGGTAGCCCCGCTTAAAGACAAGTTATGATTTTGAGTTAACGATGGGTTAAACAATACATCCCACCAGTTTGTCCCTGTTTTATTGGCCTTAAGTATGCGATAGTTATCCTGATTATATAATGATGGATTAGCCAACGCGTTACCTGTGCTTACACCAATATTTCCGCTTCCATTATCATTTTCAATAATATAATCGGGCAAAACCGGCGTGGTTCCGGTGCCATAAAATGAAGAAACTGAAGTTGGGATAGCCACTCCCGAATTTTTATACGATGCATAAAGTGCATCGGCCTGTTGCTGCGGCGTAATGGTTTTAGGCAGGTTCTTCGGATTTTCATAGCCTACATAGCCGTCATACTGCAACTGTGGTGCACCTATTTTGCCCGATTTTGTAGTTATAACAATTACACCATTATCACCACGTGAGCCATAAAGGCCTGTTAATGACGGATCTTTTAAAACAGTAACTGATTCAATATCATTTGGATTGAGCAAGTTCGAAATATCTTCACTTGCAGGCCCAATTCTTACCTGTACACCATCTATAACATATAAGGGGTCATTATCACCTAATGTTCCGATACCGCGTATGCGTATAGATGCCGTGTTACCGGGGCCACCCTGGCCATCAACTACGACGCCTGCAACGCGGCCTTCCAAAGCGCCTTCAAGGCTGGTTACAGGCGTTTGTTGTATCACGCTGCCCTTTACGGTTGAAGCCGCTCCGGTAACATCATGTTTCGACTGCTTGGTATAACCGGTAACAATTACTTCGTCCAGGTTTTTAGCTTCAGGCTCCAGGCTTACACTAAGTTTAGTTTGGTCGCCTACTAAAATATCTTTAGCAACATAGCCCACAAAGCTAATGTGAAGTACATCTGTTTTGCTCGCGCTAATGGTAAATGTACCATTCACATCAGTACCTACGGCTGCGGTTTTGCCTTTTATCTGCACGGTAACCCCCGGCAGTGGCTGGCCTGTTTCGTCCTTAACGGTTCCCGCTACCGGGGATTGTGCATTTACAAACTGGCTGCTTAAGAGCAACAGTAGTAAAAACAGCACCTGTCGGCCAATACGGCCGGGCAATTTAAGTCTGGTTATTTTCATAATTTATTAATTAATTGGGTTTACAATTTCAATAGC